>JAHEGL010000233.1 GCA_024645145.1 Planktotalea sp. | reverse complement strand
GTCGCTTTGGTTCATAATTCTCGCCAGTAGGTGGATGTTTCCTAGATTAATTCGCATATCATATAACAGACCTTTTCAAGGAAAAGTACTAGCTTTCCCCCCGTGCCTTCACGAACCCCACAAACGCCGCATCGGCAGACCGCAGCCTCGGCTTGCCAGAGCGCATCCAGTATGCTCGCCAATCGGCCTCTAGCACATAGATATCCAACCCCGGGGCCAGTGTGCGGGCGGCGTCCATGGCATCGGCTGACAGCGGCGGCAATTGCACGCCGTCCTCGATCACGGACGCGCGCGCGGCGAAGCGGATCAGATCGCCCTCCTCCTCGGACATCTCGTAATCAGGCAAATGATCGGCCTTGATAATATCGCGGATCATTTTGCGGAACACACGCCGCGGCGATGCGCTGCCCGATTTCTTCAACAGCACCTCCACAGACACCCGCCATGATTTCTGCCGCCCGCAATGTTTGCGCGCGAGCTCATAAATCCGCCACTCCAAGGGCTTCCTCAGACGGAAATAATCCGTGCTCAGCGTCAGCACCGATTTGCTTTCCACCGCGCGAAACAGCCACTCGGAGAGCACCACAGAGACCGACACCATGCGACCGCCCTTGGAGGCGCGCACAATCTGCCAGCTCTCGATCAATCCGAACCCCGTGGTCACCTCATGCCCGCCAGTTTCCATGTTGGTGGTGATGCGCGTACCAGCCAGCCGCTCGAACGCCTCGCGCAGACGCTTGTAGCCGTCATCCGATGTTTCGCGGTTTGTCGCCACCAACAGATCATGCGCCTTGAGCGTCAGCTTGCGCGAGATCTCCCGCCCCGCGTTCAGCGCCGCCATAAGCTGCGAAATACAGTAGATCAGAATGTCTTTGTCATGCAGCGTCGCCAGCCCCTTGACCGAGGGCACCACCGTGATTTCCGTGCCATTGTGCACGTAACTCAGGATACGCTTGTCAGGGCGCGTTGCGAGCGAAAAGATCGGATGTTCCATGCTCGCCATGTCATCCTTGGGGAGCGCATCAAAGATGTCGCACACAAAGAAATCGTGCGTGGGATGCCTGTCGGGGGCCAGCGCGGAGGCTGGAGATAGATTTGCCATGTTACTGCTCTCGCCCCGTTTGCGCGGCTTGCCTCATTACACGGGCAAATCTCAACGCTGCGGGATTCGTGTTTTCATTAACGCCTAGCCTAAAGTTATCCACAGGCTGCGTCTATGATTCTGGGGCCTCAGGCCTCGCCTGATCGGGGGTTTAGAGTCGCTCTTGCGTGGTTTCAAAATCGCCCTATCGTGGGTTCAGAGTGACTTGTTCTACGAAAAACCTATGAAAGATGCTGAAAAACAACAGGTTATAGAGATTGATATTCACGTGCAGCCACAATTAGCTGGCTTGTGATGTCTGGTTCAGCTGCACTCTTTGATGCTGCTCCTAGTCCAGCGATGTATTCATCAAGCACAGCATGTTGAACTTCATCATGTGTCTTTTGCTGTCGTCGCTCCACAAGCCCTTCAGATAGTGGGGCAACTTCTTGCAGGATATCTAAAAGAAGCGTCACGCGCTCATGAGGTAACCTTGGGTACATCTGCTTAATCAACACATCGCATGGCTCTGCGCGTCCTAAGAATTGCAGGCTTGTTTGGCTGACCTGTTTTAGTAGCCAAACCTCTCGCATTGGACTGAAGGGCCGCGTTGCCCTAAGAGACGTGTTTAGGAGCACTGTGTGGGTGGTTAACGGATAAAAGAGGTCGGAGATGGGTGATGATATTCTGGATGTCCTTTTGGAAGCGATTCCGCTACCGAGCCTTGCGATTGATCGCACGGAACGGATTATCGCCGCTAATGCCGATGCTCTAACGTTGATCGGACAACAGGCGAAGGGCCTGAACTATGTTATCATGTTGCGCCAGCCAGCTTTGTTGGACGTGATTGAGGCGACGCTGAAAGATGGCACATCGCGCTCAACGCAATACCTCAGCAATGATGGTGCTCAGGACACCACTTTTCGCATCACTTGCCGATTGGCCAAAGGGCTCAACCGAGGCGATTCTGATTTCGTGCTGATCTCTTTCGAGGACATCACACACAAAGAGCAAGCCAATCAGATGCGTCGTGATTTCGTCACCAATGTTAGTCATGAATTACGCACCCCGCTGACGGCACTCATGGGGTTTATCGAAACATTGCGCGGGCCTGCGCATAATGATCCAGAGGCTGCCGCGCGATTTCTGAATATCATGCAGGATGAAGCTGAACGGATGAATCGTCTGGTTGGTGATTTGATGTCACTGAACAGGGTGGAGGGGGCCGAACGAGTGCGACCAACGCAGCGCTTAATCTTAAACGACATTCTGCATTCAACCGTTGATGGCCTGCACCCTTTAGCAACTGAGGCAAAGGTGACGTTTGACATCGAATTTCCCGGGGACCCTGTCAAAATCATCGGGGATGGTGATCAGCTCAAACAAGTTTTTACCAATATTATTGCCAATGCGATCAAATATGGTGGATCCGGGGGGCGTGTTACTCTGAAGATGAACACCAGCCAGCGCGATCCGGCGCTGCGAGCACCAGGTGTAAGATTCCAAGTCATCGATTATGGCGCTGGTATCGATCCGGTCCATCTACCGCGCCTGACCGAGCGTTTTTACCGAGCGGATGACCATCGCAGCCGCGCGCTTGGCGGGACGGGTCTGGGCCTTGCCATCGTCAAACATATAATCAATCGTCACCGCGGTAGATTGCGGGTCGAAAGTGAGCTTGGCGAAGGGGCGACGTTCACGGTTATTTTGCCAATCCAGCAAAGTTCGTGAGCGATAATAGGC
>JAHEGL010000225.1 GCA_024645145.1 Planktotalea sp. | reverse complement strand
CTTGCCGTTGTGCCAATGGTGCTAGAAGCGCGTGGGCTTGATGTGACGCCGGGCATGATCAAGATTTTTAAAAATGCAAAAGCCACAAGTGCGGTGAGTGCACTCGAAACCATTTATGCAGAAGAAGTGAGCCATGTCGCTTACGGTTCTAAATGGTTCAATTTCATGTGTGGGCGCGAAAATCGCGATCCTAAAGAGGTATTTCACGCGCTTGTACGCAAGTATTTCCACAGCACTTTAAAGCCGCCCTTTAACGAAGAAAAGCGCGCGGATGCAGGTATTCCACCGGATTTTTATTGGCCTTTGACGGAAGACTTACCGACAGAACAAACAGATTGACCTCAGCGTCAACCCATTGAGTTCGGCGATTTATTGCCACAATTTGCCTATAAAACGTGCCACATTCGCACAGTAGTGTCCAAATACCTTGCGCCGTTGCACCCTGCTGGCTATTCAAGCGGGCAAGGTGCCGTGGGACTTTGCACTAAGTCCTAAAATGAGCGCTATATGTTGGGCTGGGACGAAAAGGGATGCTGGTTTGCGAAAACGGCTTTCGATGAAAATTAATGGGCTCTTAGAGCGTAAATTCCCAGAGCGTAGGCTTTTCCTGCGCTCTGACACAGACACGCGTTTTATCCGCCTGCGTCCTCTGACGCAGATGATAGGGTTTACGGGTGCTGCGGCGATTGTGGCTTGGGCCATCATTACAACATCAATTCTATTGATGGACAGCATTGGTTCTGGAAATTTCCGTGATCAAGCGAAACGTGATCAAAACGCATATGAGCGCCGCTTGAACGAGCTATCTGCAGAACGTGATTCCCGCGCCGCAGAAGCTTTAGCTGCACAAGAGCGCTTTAATGCTGCGTTGAGCCAGATTTCGATCATGCAATCCGAACTGCTCACTTCTGAAACGCGCCGTCGCGAATTGGAAACCGGCATTGAAGTCATTCAAACGACGTTGCGCAAAACGATGAAAGATCGTGAAGCCGCACGTGAGCAAGTGGCTGAGCTTTCAGATGGCGGTGCCACCTCTTCCGGTACAAGTGCGACGGATGACGCTGCGGTGAATTTCTTGACCACGGCTCTCGAAGCAACGGCGCAAGAACGTGATCAAGTTGTTGCTGACGCACAAAACGCGCTTATCCAAGCGGATGAGATGAAGGCCGAAATTGAACAGATGGCCGACAAGAACGACCAGATTTTCCGTCAGCTGGAAGAAGCCATGACAGTTTCGGTTAAGCCGCTCGACAAGATGTTCCGCGCTGCTGGTATGAATACAGACCGCATTCTTAACGAAGTGCGCAAAGGATATTCCGGCCAAGGTGGTCCTTTAATGCCGCTAAGTTTCTCGACCCGTGGCAGTGCTGAAACCGCTGATACGAACCGTGCAAATGACATCCTCAAAGATATGGATCGCTTGAACCTTTACCGGATCGCTGCGCAAAAGGCGCCCTTTGCGAACCCAGTGAAAAGCTCATTCCGCTTTACATCAGGATTCGGCTATCGCTGGGGCCGCATGCACAAAGGCACAGACTTTGCCGCTCCGCATGGCACGCCGATCTATTCTACTGCCGATGGCGTTGTAACCCACGCGGGTTGGTTGTCTGGCTACGGTAAGTTGATCAAAATTCAACACCAGTTCGGGATCGAAACCCGCTACGCCCATTTGTCAAAATTTCGCGTGAAGGTTGGACAAAGGGTCTCGCGCAGGCAACGTATTGGTGATATGGGAAATACAGGACGCTCTACTGGCACGCATCTACACTACGAGGTTCGCGTCGGCGGGAAATCTGTCAATCCGATGATATTCATTAAGGCTGCAAACGATGTTTTCTAAAAGCAAAATCAATGAACCTGGCCCAAAAGCAGACGGTTCGACACCTAGCACAGCTGACGCACCAGCATCTGCGGCACCTGCCGTTCCACCACGCTCGTCAGAATTCAAAGCGTCCGCACCAAAGGCGAAGCCGCCTGCGTCAACGCTGTCCGCTGATCTGCACATTACTGGTAATCTCAAGACAACCGGCGACATTCAGGTTGAGGGCACTGTAGAAGGCGACATTCGTGCGCACCTGCTGACCATTGGCGAAAGCGCAACGATCAAAGGCGAAGTCATCGCGGATGACGTTGTCATTAACGGTCGCATTGTTGGCCGTGTACGCGGCTTAAAAGTACGCCTGACGTCGACCGCACGTGTTGAGGGTGATATCATCCATAAGACAATCGCGATTGAAAGTGGTGCACACTTCGAAGGTTCCGTTCAGCGCCAAGACGATCCGCTCAACACCAAAGGCGCGGGCAAAGTCCCAACGGGCAGCACTGCGCCGAAAACAGAGTGATCTTTTCACCTGTCAATAATTCGGAAAAGGGTCGCGTTTCGCGGCCCTTTTTCATGTCTACACATCACCAAACAGGCCAATCATGAGCGGCAAATACGACGCATTCTTTTCCAACTCAGCTGCCGTCGCACCACCTGAAAATCCGCTTGAGCGTTTGGGCTGGTCCAGTTTCTTCGCCCAACAGACCGACGCTGATACACTTCTGCAAACCCCACCCGTACGCGTCACATCGGTGCATCGTAGCGGCTTACAGGTCCAAGGTGCTGAGATCCATGCAGTGCTCCCCCCGCGCAAAGATGCGACCGTGGGCGACTGGTTTCTCTACGATGCAGAAATCCCTGCAGATAGCCACTTGCTCGAACGCAAAAGCTTGATCAAGCGCCGCTCGCCCGGGAAAGACCGGTTTGAACAGTTTATTGCAGCAAATATCGACACGGCATTCATCGTCACGTCGTGCAACGCAGATTTCAATATTGCGCGGCTTGA
>JAHEGL010000218.1 GCA_024645145.1 Planktotalea sp. | reverse complement strand
TGCACGCGCCAACATTATTGAGCGCCCAACGTACCATCGGCGCATCTCGGTATAATCCCGTATCTATAAACAGCTTCATGTACTCTGGCGCGTGATTGGTTAGCAGGACGAAATCATCCGGGTCGCCCATGGAGGTTGGCGACATATAGTGAGACAAGCCGTAGATGATCCGGTCAAACCCGAACTCTGCCATTTTAGCGCAATGTTTGGTCCACAGCACTTCTGCGCTTTGTGCTGCGGTCAGTTCTTCTAAGTAACGTCGCAATTCGCTCATGCTGACGTTGCCACGTGCGCGCGCAATGCATCAAGCGCAAATAGATATCCTTGCGCGCCAAACCCTGCGATCTGACCTAGCGCGACTGGCGCGATATAGGAATGATGGCGAAACGCTTCGCGCGCGTGAATATTGCTCAGGTGCACTTCAACGCTCGGAAGCTCGACCGAGGCGAGGGCGTCGTGCAACGCAATCGACGTGTGTGTGTAGGCGCCAGCGTTCAGGATAATTCCGTCCTGCGTGGTCTTTGCATCATGGATCGCATCAATCATCGCGCCTTCATAATTGCTCTGAACAAAGCTCAGTTGGGCATCAGGCGCATGTGCGCGACACATATCTTCCACATCAGCGAGTGTCGTTGTGCCATAGACATCTGGCTGGCGCGTGCCCAGCAAGTTCAGGTTCGGTCCGTTCAAAATAAGTACGCGCATGTATATTCGCCAGTCTTTGAAAATTGTGTTGGTAGTGTGCGTAACCTAGCGGATGCTGTCCAGTACTGATATGATTGTTTTCATTGGGTTTTGGTTGTTATTAAAGTTACATAATACTGATTATGCGCAAAAGGTGATTCCCAATTGCGAGCGGATAAATAGCTCCGGACACCCCAATACATGAAAGCAGCGCTTTAAAGGTTGCGCATAAGTGATTGATAAAAGTGGAAAGACAGCAATCAGAGCTGCCTTTCCAGTCATTGTTTAAAAGAATGCCTGCAAACCAGTCTGCGCGCGCCCTAGGATCAGAGCATGCACATCATGCGTGCCTTCATAGGTGTTCACAGTTTCAAGATTCATCATATGGCGGATGACACCGAACTCGGCAGAAATTCCGTTACCGCCGTGCATGTCACGTGCCATGCGCGCGATATCGAGCGCTTTGCCACAGTTGTTTCGCTTCACGATCGAAATCATTTCCGGCGCGGCTTTTGCCGCATCCATCAAGCGACCCACTTGCAAGCTTGCTTGAAGCCCCAATGTAATCTCTGTTTGCATATCAGCAAGCTTCTTCTGGAAAAGCTGCGTTTGCGCCAAAGGTTTGCCAAACTGTTTGCGATCAAGCCCGTATTGAAGCGTGCCGTGCCAGCAGAATTCTGCAGCGCCCATGACGCCCCAGCTGATACCATACCGCGCGCGGTTCAAACATCCGAATGGCCCTTTAAGACCTTGAACATGTGGCAGCAACGCGTCGTCGCCAACCTCGACATTGTCCATCACAATTTCACCCGTGATCGACGCACGTAAACTCAGCTTATTCCCAATCTTCGGTGCACTAAGCCCTTTCATGCCTTTCTCAAGAACAAAGCCGCGGATTTTGCCGCCGTGCTCTTCTGACTTGGCCCACACAACAAAAACATCGGCAATCGGACTGTTCGAAATCCACATTTTGGAGCCAGTTATCTTATACCCGTTCGCCGTTTTCTCGGCACGCGTTTTCATGCCCGCGGGATCAGAACCTGCATCAGGTTCGGTCAAACCAAAGCAGCCAATCCACTCACCGCTTGCCAACTTTGGCAGGTATTTCTTGCGCTGCGCTTCAGAACCATAGGCATAAATCGGATACATCACCAAAGAAGACTGCACAGACATCATCGAGCGATATCCACTATCTACGCGCTCAACTTCCCGCGCGACCAAGCCGTAGCTCACATAGCTCGCGCCAATGCCACCGTATTCTTCTGGGATGGTCGTCCCAAGTAATCCCATCGCGCCCATTTCGCGAAAGATATCAGGATCAGTCTGTTCTTCGACAAATGCCTCCAATACTCTTGGCTGAAGTTTCTCCTGCGCATACGCGCGTGCGCTGTCCGCAATCATCCGCTCATCTTCGCTAAGCTGCTCGGACATACGCAGCGGGTCATCCCATTGAAAGCTGCTCAAATCAGGTTGATCTTTTGCACGCAACATCGGTGCATTTGTGGACATTTCGTTCATGGTTGTCTCCAAAACATACGATCGATTAGGTTGACTATAGCGCACAAACCCATGTGAGGCGAAAAACTCCGTCACGTCATAAACTATAGCTTCATTTTTCTAGTGAAACTTCGGGGGGACTTGGCACAGCCAAGTTGGGGGCTGGCCCCCTTCTCGACTAAACTGCCGCGGCAGCCTCAACCGCTTGGGAAAAGACCTCATTCAATGCCGCGCTCTCTTCAAGGCCAACGGACACGCGAAAGAATCCTTCGCTCATGCCAAGCGCTCCTCGGGCTTCAGGCGTCAATGCGCGGTGCGACGAACTTGCGGCGTGTGATAAGGTGGTTCCAACATCCCCAAGAGTAGGTGCGAAAGCAATCCCCTCGGCTGCGCGCGCCAGTGCGTTCGCGGCCGCGCGACCGCCAACAACTTCAAAGCTCACCATATTGCAGCCCTGCCCGTTCAAAAGTGAGGCAGCGCGTGCGTGATCTGGATGATCGGCCCGCGTTGGATAAAGCACATGTTTGACCCCTGATAGGTCTGCCAAATGATCTGCAAGAGCTGCGGCATTGCTCTGCGCGCGCTCAAAACGAAGCTCGAACGTAGCAAGTCCACGCTCTGCAAGATAGCAGTCAAACGGGCTCGCGGTCATTCCTGT
>JAHEGL010000217.1 GCA_024645145.1 Planktotalea sp. | reverse complement strand
ACAGCACACAGCAGCGCGTGCGCAGGCGCGCGTGGCATAAATTGAGTGTGAAAAACAAGGAGCCCATAGCGCTGAGTGACGTAATACTACGACACTTTGTCTCGCTGAGCGTCTCGCTGAAAAACAAAGAGCTCAGCAGGATTACCGCTAAGCCCTTGATTTAATGGTGAGCCGTGATGGGTTCGAACCATCGACCTACTGATTAAAAGTCAGTTGCTCTACCAACTGAGCTAACGGCCCACTGAGCGCGTATCTAGAAAGCGCAGCCCATCGGGTCAACCCCGAAAATCATGTAAATGCACACAATGTCTGGATTCATTTCAAGCGCGTCTCTATATGCGCGGATATGATGGCGAAATTAGCGAATAAACTGCCGTTCATGAAGATGCATGGGCTAGGCAACGACTTTGTCGTCTTTGATGAGCGCGAGAGCGGGCCTGTCGTGACGCATGCGTTGGTGATTGCGATGGCTGATCGTCATTGTGGCGTCGGTTATGATCAGCTGGTCGCCATTCGGAATCATCCGACTGAGGATATTGAACTGGTATTCTGGAACGCGGATGGCAGCATTGCAGGGGCTTGTGGCAATGCAACGCGCTGTATCGCGGGCTGGGAATTGGCGCGTATTGGCGACGTCACTTTGAGCATACGAACAGAACGCGGTATTTTGCAGGCGACTGATGCGGGCTATGGCCAGATAGAAGTGAACATGGGCCAGCCGCTCTTGCTTTGGAATGAGATACCTTTGGCAGAAGAGCTTGATACTTTGAGCCTCCCTATTGAAGGCAATCCAGTCGCGACTGGAATGGGCAACCCACATTGCACCTTCTTTGTGCAAGACATTGAGGCCATTGATCTAGAGGCATTTGGACCAACGATAGAACACCACCCCTTGTTCCCCGAACGTACCAATGTGCAAATTGCGCAGATAATCAGCCCTGAGCGTATCCGTATGCGGGTTTGGGAACGCGGTGTCGGGATTACCTTGGCCTCGGGTTCATCGTCTTGTGCCGTTGCCGTCGCAGCGTCACGTCGTAGTTTGATCGATCATCAGGCGACGCTTGTGCTCGATGGTGGCGAGATCGGGATCAAGATTTTGCCAAGCGGGGTTCATATGACAGGCGCGTGGGCGCATGTGTTTGATGGTCAATGGCGGGGCGTAAGATGAGCGCGCCGAAGTTCACAACGCTTGGCTGTCGATTGAATGCATATGAAACTGAAGCCATGAAGGAGCTGTCGGGGGCTGCAGGGCTTTCGAACGCGGTGGTCGTGAATACATGCGCAGTCACCGCCGAAGCCGTGCGCAAAGCGCGCCAAGAGATTCGCAAATTGCGCCGTGAGAACCCTGATGCACGTTTGATCGTGACAGGATGTGCCGCACAGACAGAGCCAGAGACATTTGCAGCTATGGCTGAAGTCGATGCCGTCATCGGTAACACTGAAAAGATGCAGCCTGATACTTGGGCGGGTTTCGCAGCTAATTTCATTGGCGAGACTGAAACAGTGCAAGTCGATGATATTATGTCAGTCACCGAAACCGCTGGGCATTTGATTGATGGTTTTGGCACGCGCAGCCGTGCTTACGTGCAAGTTCAAAACGGGTGTGACCACCGTTGTACGTTTTGCATTATTCCCTACGGGCGGGGTAATTCGCGGTCTGTACCGGCAGGCGTAGTTGTTGAGCAGATCAAACGCCTTGTGGGAAAAGGTTATAATGAAGTCGTGCTAACGGGTGTCGATTTGACGTCTTGGGGTGCTGACTTGCCAGCGGAGCCAAAATTGGGCGACTTGGTGATGCGGATTCTCAAACTTGTTCCAGATTTGCCTCGTCTTAGAATTAGCTCGATCGATTCTATCGAGGTTGACGAAAACCTGATGCAAGCGATTGCGACAGAGCCCCGTATGATGCCACATCTTCATCTCAGTTTGCAAGCAGGGGATGACATGATCTTGAAGCGCATGAAGCGGCGACATCTTCGTGACGATGCCATCGCGTTTTGTGAGGAAGCCAAGCGTTTGCGCCCGGATATGACCTATGGTGCGGATATTATTGCAGGCTTTCCGACAGAAACGGATGCGATGTTCGAGAATTCCCTCAAGCTTGTGGAAGAGTGTGATCTGACGTGGTTGCACGTGTTTCCCTATTCACCGCGCAAAGGTACGCCCGCGGCGCGCATGCCTGCGGTAAATGGTAAGATTATCAAAGAACGTGCTTCGCAGCTTCGTGCCATAGGGGAGCGTCAAGTGAGTGCGCATCTCGAGAAGCAGGTTGGGAAAACGCATCACATCTTGATGGAAAATTCAAAGATGGGTCGAACGGAACAATTTACTGAGGTACGGTTTGAAACGGATCAGAAGGAAGGTCAGATTGTCGCTGCACAGATAATTGGCCAATCCGGCACTCAGCTCACGGCGTAGGGGTACAATTCTTTTACAAAAAGGAATTGCAAAAGCCTTCGTGAAGACTTTTTCTGCGCTCATGTACCCAAATCTAATTTTTCATAGGACCGACGCTCAGCACAGTCTCGCCTTCGCACGAGAGCGGATTTTGGTACGCTCGCAATGAACGCTGATCCTGTTCCATTGTTTGCGCATGTTCCGTTTTTGCTCGACGACATGGCGAGTTATGCGGATTTACACTTGGTCCGCTCTAACCCGATTGCGCGTGCGCTTTCATCAGCAAACCAAAACGCGCGGCTCGCGGTAACGGCTCCTGATAGCTACATCTCACCGGACTGGTATGGGACCGAAGATCAAGTTCCGACATGGAACTATGTCGCCGTGCATTTTATCGGCAAATTAGAATTACAGCCGCAAGAGCATTTGCACGCGTTACTCGACTG
>JAHEGL010000211.1 GCA_024645145.1 Planktotalea sp. | reverse complement strand
GAATGAAGACCTGATCACAGGCCAAGTGGTCAACTGGTCCCATTCCTCTGATTTTGTCCGCCTCGATATATTCTTCGGGGCGGCGTATGACGACGACCCCCACAAAGTACGCGCTTTGGCGATTGAAGCGGCGCAAACGGTGAACCGCGTGCTCGGCGCGCCCCGCGCCCCTGTGTGTCATGTGGTTGGGTTTGGTGATAGCAGCGTGGATTACATCCTGCGCTTTTGGATCATGGACCCGACGGGCGGCTTGACGAATGTTCGCGGCGCCGTGTTCTTGGCTCTGTGGGATACGTTCAAAGAGAACGGTATTTCTATTCCGTTCCCTCAGCGGGAAGTTCGGATGTTGGGGGGAAATACCGATTAGGTTCTTTGCCCCAAAAGTACGCTCAAAGCTAATTGAAATTGGGTCTGCGCTGAGCGCAAACGTCTGATTTTGTCGCCTTCCGAGCAACATTACAATAGATCTACCGCGATTCTTTATTGAAGCGGGTTTCCTTAGATTTCCATAAAGACAGGCTTGCTTTTCGAGCCTACCCAAACTTTTTCGAAAAAAAATTATGCGCTTTGTCGATTCAGACGATCCTTATCCGTCGTGTGGGTGAAGAGGCAAAAACGCCCTTCTCAAACATACGAGAGGACAGACCCATGAACTTTAAGAAAATCGCACTTGGCACAGCAGCAGTATTGAGCCTCGCAGTCGCAACTACATTTGCATTGCCGCGCCACGTCACCATCGAACGCTCTGCGACGATGAATGCTGCACCAGACGCAATCATCGAATTTGCTGCATCCAACGCGGGTTACCAATCCTTCAACCCCTACCGTGATCTCGACCCCAATCTGTCGGTTGAACTGTTCGGTCCGTCGTCTGGTGTTGGCTCAGTCTTTTCATTTGAAAGCAAGGATGGTGCGGGCCAACAAACTGTTGCGGCTGTAGAGCCCGGCTGGTGGCCTTTGACCTTGATCTTGGCCCGCTCGGTCAACCCACGCAGGCTATCACTGCCGTGGCCGTGGACGGCGCAACAGAAGTAACTTGGTCCATGGATATGGATCTTGGCATGAACCCAGTCTTTCGTGTGATGGGCTTGTTCATGGACGGCATGATCGGTTCGAATTTTGAACTTGGTCTTGCCAACATCGCCGACGTTACGGCTTAATCTCACTCATTAACAAAGGAACTCTTGGCGGCTTCTTTGCCATCAATGTCGATAACTTGGATGAGGCGCTGGCATGGGCTGAAAAATGTCCTGCAGCATACTACGGCAAGGTCGAGATCCGCACCTCCGCCATGGACAGCGTGTGAGCAAAAACGAAGCACAAGCGCGGGCAGAACATGTCGCCCGCGCGGCCTACGGTAAGCTGGTCGCTATGCTGGCAAGCCGTTCTGGCGATATTATCGCTGCTGAAGATTCTCTTGCCGACGCCTTTGTTGCCGCACTGAAGACGTGGCCCGAGCGCGGCATTCCCGACAAACCCGAGGCCTGGCTTTTGACCGTGGCCAAGAACAGACGCACCGATCAGGCGCGCCGTGATGCGCGCTTGGTCATAACCGATAAGGCGACTGACATGGCTGATGCACAACAAATCGAGCCTGAAGAGGCGCAACTGGACGAGCGGCTCAAGCTACTGTTCGTCTGCGCCCACCCTACGATCGACGAGGGCATTCGCACGCCACTGATGCTGCAAACAGTCCTTGGTTTGAAAGCAGAGCAAATCGCCAAGGCCTTTCTTGTTTCTCCTACGGCGATGGCGCAGCGATTGGTACGCACCAAGAAGAAGATCAAAAGCGCGGGCATCCCATTCGTTGTGCCAGAGCCTGAGGCCTATCCAGAGCGCATGGGCGCTGTCTTGGAAGCGGTTTATGGTGCATATTCTGTCGATTGGCTCGAGAGCGACGGTGACCTGAGCCATGAGGCCTACTTTCTAGCCAATATCCTCGTCGAACTGGCACCGGACAATCCAGAAGCTTTGGGCCTGACCGCGCTCATCGGATTTATTGAGGCAAGGCGCGACGCGCGTGTCGAAGATGATCTGCTTGTTCCAGTGCCCGAGCAAAACGTCGATCTATGGGATAGCAAACTCATTGAGCATTCTGTGAGTATTTTAACCCAAGCATCACTGCGGCGTGCGCCCCAAAGCATGCCCGGCCGCTTTCAGCTAGAAGCGGCGACCCAATCAATTCATGCCGCCCGTTCAGTTACTGGGCAAACCGATTGGCGCGCATTATCACAACTCTATCAAGGTCTCTTGCAATCCTACCCCTCAATCGGCGGCGCAGTCAGTCGCGCTGTGGTCGTGACGGAGGATGCTGGCCCCACCGAGGGGCTAAAGATGCTTGATCTTATCGAATATGACGGACTTGAAGACTACCAGCCCTTCCATGCGGTGCGCGCCAACTGCTTGGCCGCATTCGGGCGCACGGCAGACGCTGCTGAAGCTTATGCAAAAGCGATTTCACTTTGCACGGATCGCCCCTCGCAAAAGTGGCTTGAGAAAAAAATCGAAGGTTTGCGAAAAAAATGTCGTGAGGTGTCGATTGGCGGCGGCCCCGTTCGTCGTGTGGGCAGAAGGGAAAGAAAATCTTTCCCATAACCCAACCAAAAGGACCAAACCAATGACCATCGTCGCCACAATCGCCCTGATCGCATTGCTCCTGCCACGCACGGTCGTCGTGACCCGCCAAACAGATGTCGATATGCAGCCTGAAGACATTATCGCCCGCGTATCCAGCACCAAAGGCTTCCAAACCTTCAACCCCTATTGCACGACCGATCCTGAGCTGAAGATTACACCAATTGGCGCAGCGAGCGGCGTTGGCTCTGGCTTCCACTTTGAAGGTAAAGA
>JAHEGL010000200.1 GCA_024645145.1 Planktotalea sp. | reverse complement strand
CACATTCGGCGGCTTGGGTTCCAATTTCTCGCCCTCCCCGCGGGGATGGCACCTTGGGAACATTCCCACACTTTGTTGACCGCTCTAAACCAGGGGTCATAGCAGTGACGCGATCCGGTCGACGGTTTGTCAATGAGGCCCAAAGTTATCATGATTTCTGTCAAGCAATGGTCAAACGTTGCCGTGACGAAGGTGGCGAAATTGCTGAGATTGCCGCGTGGTTCGTCGCAGATCACAAGACCTTCCGTCGTTATGGACTTGGGTATGCCAAGCCGACGCCGGTTCCTTATAAGAAACTAATCAAAAGTGGCTATCTGATCCAAGGCAAAACGATCGACGATCTTGCCCACCAAATTGGCGCCGATCCTGTTCAGATGGCAAAAACAGTGCAAGAGTTCAACAAGCACGCCCTACATGGAGAGGATCCAGAATTCGGCAAAGGATCAACGTCCTATAACCGCTCACTTGGGGATCCTAACCACAAACCCAACCCTTGTGTCGCGCCTGTGGCTAAGGGACCATTCTATGCAGTGCGTCTTTATGTTGGGGATTTGGGAACCTTTGCAGGACTCAAGACGAACGAATATGCCCAAGTCTTAAATGAGGACTGTAGCCCGATAAAAGGGCTTTATTCCGCCGGCAATGACGCAGCCTCGATCATGGGGGGCAACTATCCCGGTGGCGGGATTACCTTGGGTCCAGCACTGACCTTTGGATACATCGCGGCCCGACATATGGCCGGCGCAAATTCTTAAAAACGCTGAGTTATATCAGCCTTGCAAAATGAAAACCCCCGCTCCTTGGCGGGGGTTTTTATATTGTTGGGCACTCTGTTACTTAGCGGTTTTTAAAGCCGCAAGCACTTTGGCCGGTGTCATTGGGAGAGATGTTAGGCGCTTGCCTGTAGCTGCATGGATTGCGTTGGCCAGCGCAGGAAGCGGTGGTGTAATGCCTGTTTCTCCGACACCACGTACACCATAGGGGTGGCCTGGGTTTGGGACTTCGACAATGACAGTGTCGATCATCGGCAAATCCGAGGCCACAGGCACACGGTAGTCCAGAAAAACCGCATTTTGCAGGCGCCCCTTGTCGTCATAAACGTATTCCTCATTCAACGCCCAACCGATACCCTGCACCGCGCCGCCTTGGTACTGCCCTTCAACATAGGAGGGATGGATCGCGCGGCCAGCGTCTTGGACAACCAAATAACGTAGGATCGTGGAACGCCCGGTTTCGGGATCAACCTCAACGTCGACAACATGCGCACCAAAGCTAGCACCGACACCTTCTGGAATAGATTCATGATGCCCCGAGATTGGTCCACCAGTGCTGCCCATTTTTCCGGCGATTTCGGCAATGCTCATCGGAGGAAATTTGCCGGCGTTTGGTCCTGCAGGTTGGGCGGCCCCATCGACCCATTCGACGGCCTCTGGTTCGATCCCCCACTTCATCGCTGCGCGACGGCACATTTCAGTGATGGCTTGATTTGCCGCCGAAATGGCGGCTTTGCCACTGGCAAAAGTGGCGCGGCTGCCATGAGTTGGCTCGTTTACGCCAAGTGCCCCTGTTTCCACCACGTTAACCCGCACGTTTTCATACGGAATGCCCAAAGTTTCCGCTGTCATCAGCGCAATGGACGCACGGCTTCCACCAATGTCAGGTGTCCCAACAGAGACCTGTGCCGTACCATCCTCAGAGATCGCCATCGAGACCGACGTTTCCCCGCTATGATTGAACCAATAGCCCGCAGCAATTCCGCGACCTTGATTTGGGCCGAGGGTCACTTGCAAATTCGGATGTGATTTGGCTGCTTGAAGCGTTTCGATCAAACCTATCGACCCAAAGCGCGGGCCATAGCTGGATGTATCGCCTTCTTTCACTGCGTTCTTCAAACGCATCTCAAGTGGATCGAGCCCGAGCTCACGACACATTTCATCCAAAAGACTTTCGACAGCATAGGCACCCATCGGAGACCCTGGCGCACGATACGCGGCACATTTTGGACGGTTGGCGAGAACATCAAAGCCGACATGTTTGACCGCAGGCAATTTATAGGGTGCAAAGGCACAATATAGCGCCATGTCAACCGGAGCGCCAGGGAATGCCCCTCCTTGCATGCGAAAGGTTGCTTCAGCGGCAGTGATCATCCCTTCGCGCGTCATACCTATTTTTACGTCCATTGAGGCCGATGCGGTTGGACCCGTTGCCCGTAAAACCTCGGAGCGTGTCATCACGATTTTGACAGGACGCCCACCTGCCTTTCGGCTAAGCGCCAGCGAAAGAGGCTCCATAAAGATCGTCGTCTTGCCACCAAATCCACCACCTATCTCAGACGGCGTCACGCGCAATTGTGCCGTTTCCAGCCCCAGAACAGCAGTACACATTTTACGAATGAACCAATGCCCTTGGGTACAGACCCACATCTCGCCTTTGCCGTCGGCCCCCAGTTGGCCCATGCAGGCATGGGGTTCGATATAGCCTTGGTGCGTGGCTTCGGTTTTATAGTTACGCTCAAGTACCAAGTCAGCCTTAGCAAAGCCGTCGCTTGTGTCGCCATGACCAAACTCAATGTATCTAACCACGTTCGGCGGCATGCCTTCAGGCACGCTTGCGTCAGCAGCGCCAGCACGAATAACAGGTGCATCAGGTTTTATAGCGTGATCCACGTCAATCACATGCGGCAAAACCTCATAAGAGACTTCGACCAGTTTCGCCGCCTCTTTCGCCAATAGTGCAGAGGTCGCTGCCACAGCCGCAACCGCGTGACCATCATAAAGCACCACATCGCCCGCCATGGTGTTTTCCTGCAGGTTCCAATCCTCGCCCGTCAGGCCAGTTGGAAAATCTGCGCGCGTCA
>JAHEGL010000186.1 GCA_024645145.1 Planktotalea sp. | reverse complement strand
GCCCCCGCGATCCATTGCAATGCTGTCAGCGACTTGATTGATGCTTTGGTTTTGGCCATTTCCAAGGATCTGAATGACCCGCCATTCGGACATATCAAG
Source organism: Planktotalea sp. (assembly GCA_024645145.1). Taxonomy (GTDB): domain Bacteria; phylum Pseudomonadota; class Alphaproteobacteria; order Rhodobacterales; family Rhodobacteraceae; genus Planktotalea. Next base: position 2,767 of record JAHEGL010000186.1, on the reverse strand, counting down.
GCCAAGGGGGCGTGCACTGTTTTGATGCGCGTGCTGGCTAATTTTCCCGCTGAGGGAAAACAACAGAACCGGCAACAGAGAGAAGACGTCTTTGGTCTTATTTTTGTTTGACATAGCTCTCCCCCACGGATTTTATGTGAACATGCAATATTTGATTTGTCACGCATTTAACTGTAGCAATGCGAAATGAACACATTATTTCCAACAAGCAACGTCCCAAGCATCAAAGACAGAGACGCCTCAGGTGATCGGCTTCTTGCTGCTTTACAGGAACTGGTGCCAGACTTGCGCGCCTCGGCCCAGAGTGCAGAGCAATCGGGCCGCATTCCCGCAGAGACGATTAAGGCACTAGAGGACGCGATGGCGTTTCGCGCCGTTGTCCCGAAGCGCTATGATGGCCTTGAACTGCCCTACCCATACATCCCTCAGATATTCCGCATTCTGGGGCGGGGCTGTACCTCAACAGCATGGTGCATGGGATTTTTAGTCTATCACAATTTCCAGTTTGGACATTTCCCGCGCGCGGCGCAGGACGATGTCTGGGGTGGCCGCGGATATACAATGGCACCTGGACAAGTCATGCCGTCAGGCAAAGCCAAACAAGTCGAGGGCGGGTTCGAAGTTTCTGGCCATTGGGGATATGCAACGGGGGTTCACCATGGCGATTGGATGCTCTTGAGTGCGCCAACGGAGATGTTGAGCGGCGAAACCGAGATGCGCCGCTTCTTTGTGCCGGTCGAGAACTGCAATGTCCTGGAGACCTGGACCGTTGTGGCGATGAAGGCTACGGGCAGTGATGACATCACGCTCAAGGATGAATTCGTCCCTGAGCACCGCTCTATGCTGGTGTCTGATTTGCGCAATGGAACTGGCGAGGGGCTTGCGCACAACAGCAACCCGCTTTGGCGCATGCCTCTGTTGAGCTTCATGGTGTTGGGCGCAGTCGGCCCATTTGTCGGCGCAGCAGAGGCGCTATTGGAAATCGTGACGGATGTGATGAAAACCAAGGTCGGCGCATATTCCGGTGAAAAGCAAGCGTCTTTGATGTCACAAAACATCCGGATTGCGCGTCTTGCTATGGAGTTAGACTCCACGATCCGTCTTTGGGAAGGGCATACCGAAGATGTTTGGGATCAAGTGGTTGCAGCAGAAACCATAACGGGCGAACGCCGCCAGGAAATCCGCGCTGTCACCTCCCATGTCGCGAGAACATGCACTTCGATCTGTGCAGAACTTGCTGGGTGTGTCGGGTCGCGGAGCTATTATGTGGACAACCCAATCCAACGGTTCCATCGAGATATCTCAAGTCTCTCAACGCATGCGTTGTTTGAGTATGATAATATGGCAAACTTGTATGGCTCCGTCAGATTGGGCGGCGAATTGTCGCCAAATGCTATGATTTAGGGGCACTGACCAAATGCTCATAACCAATACCGGCCTGTTGTTTGATGACCCCAACCGCTCGACCCCCGGGTATATCGTAATTTGCCCGGTCGATGATGGACGCACGTTCCTTTTGGCACCAGACGGGTCAGTGGCGCATGAATGGGACACCGGCCACGGGATGACGAACTGGAGCTACCTGCTCCCCAATGGCAATCTGTTTCGCAATGAACGCGTGTCAGAGCAGAAAGGCGTTGCTCTGACGGTAAGCGGGCGGATGAGCGAATATGATCCGGCTGGAAATCTGCTCTGGCGGCATGATGATCCCTATCAGCATCACGATGCTCGCAGATTGGAAAACGGCGCTATCTTTGCAGCATTCACCGAATTGTCAGAGGTCGAAAAATCGCAGATTCAAGGCGGGTATCCCGGTTCTGAAACGCCGGGCGGCCCTTATGGCGAAGCAATCCGGCAAGTTGATGAGGATGGCACTCTGGTTTGGGAGTGGCATTTCACCAACTTGGGGATGGAGACGCATCCACTGCACCCGAACTCGAACAAGTGGAGCTATGGGCATACCAACACGGTGTATCCCCTGGATGATGGCACCTATCTGATCAGTTCCAAGAACCTGAATTTGCTGTTTATTCTTGACCCTAAAACGAACGCGGTCACTTGGGAATTCCAGGACAACGGCATGAGCGGGCAGCATGACGCACAAATGCTTGAGAACGGAAATATCCTGATCTTTGCCAATGGCGCTTATTCGCAAGATCTGCATCACAGCGAAGTGTGGGAGATCGATCCCACGACCAAAGAGGTTGTTTGGAAATATGTGGCCAAAGATGACTTCACTTCGTTCTTTTCTCCGCACATGGGTGGAGCGCAGCGACTGCCATCTGGCAACACGCTGATCTGCGAGGGCAACAAGGGCTGCTTGTTCGAAGTCACGCCCGAAGGAGATGTCGTGCGCGAATTTGTCAGCCCGCACATGGTGCAATCACCGCAGTTTGGTCAGATAAACTGGCTGTTCCGCTGCCGCTGGTATGCGCCAGACTCACCTGAAATTATGGCCCTTAGCCAATCCGTAAGCCTGTAGGAGGTGACGATGCCAAAAGATGCCATTCAGAACGAAGACACCATCGACATGGCGCGGCGCGCCTCGCGACACGAGCAAGCTACCCCTACCCGATGGCTGATCACCCCGCACCCAGCCGACCTTAGCCGCGTTACGCACAAACGACTGGTTCGGGAATACGTGAAGTTGACATTTAAGCTTTGCGCAGCATTCCACACTTTGGGCTCTCAACGGCCATTCGCTGCGTCACGTATGAATGTCGGCTCTAGAATAACAGTCTCCACGCATACTGATCGTCATGCATAA
>JAHEGL010000508.1 GCA_024645145.1 Planktotalea sp. | reverse complement strand
CGCGCGCCGCCTTCGATCGAGAGGTTGCAAAGTGTCATGCGGGCCTCCATCGAGAGCGCGCGTATCGCGCTGCCCGCATATTCCACGGCATGCCCTTGCGCGCCACCGGTGCCCAAACGTGCAATCCAGTTCAATGCGATGTCTTTAGCACTCACGCCTACGCCAAGCGTGCCATCGACAGTGATCCGCATCGCCTTTGGCTTCTTTTGCCAGATGGTTTGTGTGGCAAGCACATGGGCAACTTCGGTTGCGCCTATGCCAAAGGCAAGCGCGCCGAAGGCACCGTGGGTTGACGTATGGCTATCACCGCAATTTATCAGCAGGCCGGGCAGGGTAATGCCTTGTTCAGGTCCAACCACATGCACGATGCCTTGCGCGGGATTGTGCAAATCAAAAATCTGCAAACCGTGATGATGCGCATTTGAGCGCAGTGTTTCGATCATATACGCAACTTGTGGATCCTTGATCTGCGTACGCTCTCGCGTGGGGGCGTAGTGATCAACAATTGCGAAGGTCAGGTTGGGGGCGGCGACCGCGAGCTTGCGCGCGCCAATCTTGGCGAAGGCATGATGCGACCCCTCGTGCACAAGATGACGATCCACCGCGAGCAGCGAAACACCATCTTCGCGTTTTAAAACCTCATGAGAGGTCCATAGCTTATCCAACAGGGTTTGCGGCCGGGTCATAGCGGCCCTTGCTCTGTTGTGCCGTGATCGCCCTGATCACTTTGACCAATCGCTGGTTCCCAGTGACGCCCAACGCCGTCGCCAACGCGGGTCAATGGCATCTCAAGGCTGAACATATCGGGGCGATAGAGACCGGACAAAAATTCGACCCCTTTGCCCGTCGCATCACGCACCACACGTTTGAGCGAAAGCAAGGCAGAGCCCTCTGCCACATCAAGTGCTTCGGCCACCTCCGGCCCAGCGAGAGCAGCCGACACAGATTGATGCGCGGCGTCGATTTGCACGCCGCTGCGCTCGAGCAATTTGAACAAAGGCGTCGTCGCGAGATCATTTTCAGAGTAGTTTTGAGCGATCAGTGTAGGCACATAGGTCGTAAGATACGAAAAGGGCACCCCGTCTGAGATGCGCACGCGGATCGCGATTTGGGCCTTTTCAGCAGGATCTAGCCCTAACGCTTTGGCCACCTGATCGGGTGGTTGGCTGTATGAAAATGACAAAAGTCGCGCAGTCGTCGCTTGTCCCATTTCAACCAGCTGCGGCATCAGTGTGTTGAAATTTAGAGCCGTACGTTTGTCGCTTATCGCCTTGCTGCGCACGCGGGTTCCACTGCCAACGCGCTTTTCGATCAAGCCGCGTTCATTTAAAGCATCCAAGGCACGCCTAACTGTGACGCGCGACACCGAATAAGTTTCAGCAAGCCGTTGTTCGCCGGGCAGAGTTTCTCCGTCACACAGACGGCCATCGGTGATTTGATCATGCAGTGACAAGTAAACACGCCGAGCTTTTGCGCCGTCAGGCAATATGGCTGAGTTTTGGCTGTCCAAGGTGGGGCGCCCTTTTTCAATTACGGCTTATTGAAGAGTTGTGTGAGAAAGAAATACAGATCGTCGCGGTATTGCAAGTAAAAGTTGACTTACAGAAGATACACAAGTTGTATTGTAAAAAATACAGGTTGGCTTGGGAGGGCAGAATGCTGATTGCAGTTATCAAAAGCTTCATGGAAATGATGCAGAAGTCACGCTCGGCTTGGGTGCCGCGTTGATGGATCCGGCGCAGCTTGTCCGCTCTTTCCTTGCGGCGATGGAGGCGCGCGATATCGCACTTGCGCAGAGCTACTTTGCCGAAGGGTTTGAGATGACTTTTCCCGGAACGGCCCCCATGCACACTTTGCAAGAGCTGATCGCGTGGTCTGCCCCACGTTATAAATTTGTCACCAAAACCTATGACGGGTTTGATGCCATACCCAGCGAAAGCAATTTAGCAGTCGTCTACTGTCGTGGGACGCTTTCGGGGGAATGGCCCGATGGGACTGCGTTTGAAGGCATCCGCTTTATTGATCGCTTTGAGGTCTTTGCAGACAAGTTAATCAAACAAGAGGTCTGGAATGACATCGCAGAAACAAAGGCGAATGCATGATGGAAATTGACCCCATAAACCTATCCGTTCTTGCTGGACGGATGGAGCAAATCGCCGATGAGATGGATGCAACCCTGTTTCGTGCGGCCTTCAATCCGATTATCGCAGAAGCCCATGACGCGAGCCATGGGCTCTATCACGCCTCGACTGGTGACACCTTAGTTCAAGGCAAATCAGGGCTGCCCATTTTCGTTGGGGTCATGTCCTTCGCGGTGCAGGCCGTTATCGAAAAGGCGGCAAAGGACGGTGACCTTGCAGATGGGGACATCTACATTTTCAATGATGCGCATATCGGCGGCACACACTTAAGCGACATGCGGCTCGTGCGCCCGTATTATCGTGATGGAAAACTGTTTTGCTACTTGGCCTCTGTTGGGCATTGGCATGATGTGGGTGGTGCAGTGCCGGGGAACTATAATCCTGCTGCGACAGACGTCTTTCAAGAAGCGTTTGTACTGCCCCCTGTCAAACTGGCGCGTGCAGGCAAGATCAATCAAGACATCATCGATATTTTGTTGCGAAACACGCGTTTGCCGCAATCTGCGATGGGGGATTTGAACGGTCAGCTTGGTGCGCTCGACTTGGGCATCAAACGGATGGATGAGTTACTTGATGAATATAGCGGCCCAACTGTCGCTGCGGCGCTTGATGCGCTGGGGCACCGCGCAGAAGCTTTGATGCGTGCAGAGCTGACAGACCTCCCGAATGGGCGTTGGGAGGCCGAGGATTTTCTGGACAACGATGGGATCGTGGATGAACCGCTCTCGATTAAAGTCGCTC
>JAHEGL010000502.1 GCA_024645145.1 Planktotalea sp. | reverse complement strand
GCAACTTGGCAGGACGGCCATGGCCAATGGGGCACGCGCAGTGGCAAATATTGTTTTGGTCGATTCAAACGCGGCAAGCTTTCTTGATAAAGTCCGTGCCAAAATTTCGCCCAGCGCAGGTGCAAGCTTATTGAACGACAAAACACTAGTCGTGCGCATTTTAGCGGCTGACAGCTTTGCCTTGCGCACCGCAATCTTGCCGATACTCACCCTACTCACTGATGATGCCGTGCCCAAAAACTGGAGACTTTGACCCATGCAACTGACACCACGAGAAAAAGACAAGCTGCTGGTCGCTATGGCTGCGGAGGTCGCGCGCAAGCGTTTGGCGCGCGGGGTAAAGCTGAATTATCCAGAAGCGATTGCACTTATCACTGATGCCGTTGTCGAGGGCGCGCGCGATGGGCGCTCGGTCGCAGATATGATGGAGGCCGGAGCACATGTCATCACGCGTGATCAATGCATGCAGGGCGTGGCTGAGATGATCCACGATGTGCAAGTCGAAGCCACATTTCCTGACGGAACCAAACTTGTCACCGTCCACAACCCAATCAGATAGGAGAAGAGCATGATCCCCGGAGAACTTTTTCCCGCAGATGGCGAGCTGATCCTGAACGCGGACCGTGAGGCTATTACGATCATGGTCGCAAATACCGGTGACCGCCCAGTGCAAGTCGGCAGCCATTATCATTTTGCCGAATGCAACGCCGCTTTGGATTTTGACCGCAGCGCAGCCCATGGCCGCAGGCTCGACATTGCGCCGGGCACAGCTGTTCGTTTCGAACCCGGTCAGCGCCGCGAAGTGAACTTGATCGAGATATCAGGTGCGCGTCGCATCTTTGGGTTTAACAACAAAGTCATGGGAGACATCTGATGGCCACTTCAATTAGCCGCGCTGATTATGCAGCAATGTTCGGTCCCACCGTTGGCGACAAAATTCGCCTCGCAGACACCGACCTTATCATCGAGGTCGAGCGCGATCTCACCGCTGAGCGCGCGAACGGTGGCAACGCCATGACCTACGGTGAAGAGGTCAAATTTGGCGGTGGAAAAGTTATTCGTGACGGCATGGGACAATCGCAAGCGACCCGTGCTGCAGGAGCTATCGATACTGTTATTACGAATGCGCTGATCGTCGATCATTCCGGCATCTATAAAGCGGATGTAGGTCTGCGCGACGGGCGTATTCATAAAATTGGCAAAGCAGGCAACCCAGACACTCAGCCTGGCGTTGATATTATCGTGGGTCCCGGCACTGAGGTTATTGCTGGCGAGGGCCGCATTCTAACCGCTGGTGGATTTGATTCACACATCCACTTCATCTGCCCCCAGCAGATAGAGGACGCTTTGCACTCTGGATTGACCACAATGCTTGGTGGCGGCACGGGTCCGGCGCATGGCACTTTGGCCACGACGTGCACCCCTGGGCCTTGGCACATTGGCCGTATGTTGCAAGCCGCTGATGCCTTTCCGATGAATCTTGCTTTTGCGGGCAAAGGCAATGCGAGCCAACCTGACGCCTTGGTCGAAATGGTCAAAGGCGGGGCATGTGCACTGAAATTGCACGAGGATTGGGGCACGACTCCCGCCGCGATTGATTGCTGCTTGTCCGTCGCAGATGACATAGACGTACAAGTGATGATTCATACCGACACCTTAAATGAATCAGGTTTTGTCGAAACCACCGTTGCGGCGATGAAAGGACGTACGATTCACGCCTTTCACACAGAGGGCGCAGGCGGCGGGCATGCGCCTGACATCATCAAAATATGCGGTGAAGAGCATGTATTGCCGTCCTCCACAAATCCAACGCGGCCCTATACAGTTAACACGCTCGAAGAACATCTCGACATGCTGATGGTCTGTCATCACCTAGACAAATCAATACCAGAGGACGTGGCATTTGCAGAAAGCCGCATCCGGCGCGAGACGATTGCCGCAGAAGATATTCTTCATGACATGGGGGCTTTTTCGATCATCGCATCGGACAGTCAAGCGATGGGGCGCGTCGGCGAAGTGCTTATCCGCACATGGCAAACCGCCGATAAGATGAAAAAGCAGCGGGGTCGTTTACCCGAGGAAACGGGTGAAAACGATAACTTCCGTGTGCGCCGCTATATCGCGAAATACACAATTAACCCTGCGATTGCCCATGGCATCAGCAACGAAATCGGTAGCATCAGGGAAGGCAAACGTGCGGACCTTGTGTTGTGGAACCCTGCGTTCTTTGGTGTAAAACCTGAAATGGTTCTGATGGCTGGAACAATTGTATGCGCACAGATGGGCGATCCTAACGCGTCCATCCCGACGCCGCAGCCGGTCTATTCACGTCCGATGTTTGGCGCCTTCGGACGCTCTGTAGAGCACTCTGCCGTCTGCTTCGTCTCTGAAGCCGCACAAGCGGATGGTATTGGGGAAAAGCTGGGATTGGCGAAGCAAACGGTCGCGGTACAAAACACGCGCAACATTGGGAAATCCGACCTTATTCACAACACCGCGACACCGCATATGGAAGTGAATCCGGAGACTTACGAGGTCCGGGCCGATGGCGAACTGCTAACATGCGAGCCCGCAACTGAGTTGCCAATGGCACAGCGGTATTTCTTGTTCTAATGGCCGATTTTACATCCAATACGATCCGTAAAGTGGGGGCTTGGTCGGATGCCTTGTCATCCTGCGTTCTGACATACGACGAGCGTTTTCTGCGACGAAAGGTCATCAAGACGCGTGCAAATCAAACACTCTTGGTGGATTTGGCACATACGACTTCGCTGGATCACGGCGATGCTTTTGAGTTAAGCGATGGTCAGTTTATTGAAGTGATCGCCGCTGAAGAGCCGTTATTGCAAGTGACTGGCGATTTGGTTCAACTGGCATGGCATAT
>JAHEGL010000501.1 GCA_024645145.1 Planktotalea sp. | reverse complement strand
GATCTGCCAAGCCCTCAATTGTTTCGATTTTTGCGCCCGACGCTTTTGCAACTGGCATCAAGCAGGACTTGACCAACTTGCCATCGACAAAAACGGAGCACGTGCCACATTCCCCTGCGCCGCATCCTTCCTTGGTACCCGTCAGGTTCAAGTCATCGCGCAAGAAATCCAGCAGGCGCTTATGGGCGTCCGTCTCTTTGGAGACTTTGCGATTGTTGACTTCAAGATCAATTTTCAACTTAGGCATTTTCCATCTCCTCAAATTTCACATCGACATCGGGCTGGTTTTCCAAAGCTTCCTCGATACCGGCCTTAACAAAACCAATCACGACACTACGGCGGTATTCCTGTCGGCTACGTGACGCGACTTCATCGGCGGCCAGTTGGGCAGCGCGATCAATCGTACGGCGCGAAATCCTCTCGCCGCGCAACTGAGATTCAACTGCGTTCAATCGTATTGGCCGCGGACCGACACCGCCAAGTGCCAATCTTACGTCATCGAATACCCGGCCAGTGCTGTCAGCTTTGACGAGAGCAGCACAGCAAGCGATGGAAATCACCAGGGATCTGCGCTGCCCTACTTTTTGAAAGGAACCCCCGTATCCAGCTAGGGCATCCAATGAAACGGATGTGATGATCTCGCCTGGTTGCAGAACAGTTCGGCCTGGACCCAAGATGAAATCGGATACAGTGAAACGTCTGGTTTTGATTTCGCCGTCTTCCAGGCGCGCAATCTCTACAGCCCCATTCAGAGCCGCAACTGCAGGTGTCCCATCCGCAACCGGTGATGCGTTTGCCAAATTGCCGGCAAGTGTTGCTTGTTCCCGAATTTGATCATCTGCAAACCAAATGGCGCAATAGGGCATACATGGAAGCAAGTGCTTCAGCACCCCGTCTGTCAGAAAGTCCTGGTAAACGACATTCGCGCCAAGTGTAATTCGACCATTGGCAAGAGAATGGCCTTCGAATTCCGCCACCCTCGTCACATCGACGAAGGATGGGATGTGAACGTCACCTGCGCGACCCTCGCGAGCCCACGGCAGAATATCCGTTGCACCGGAAACGAGCCTGCTGCCCTCAGGGGCCTCGGACCAAAGCTCCAAAGCGTCCCGTAGCGTAGTCGGGAGGTGGTACGTATCGCAAGTCAGCATGGCTCGTCTCCTTTTCAATCAAGTTTATTCGGCAGCGACCTTGCGGGCCTCAGCATGTTTGTTTTTCACCACAACCTTGATCGCATCTTCGACACGGTCCTTGGCATAGCGGAGCGCTTCCTGCAGATCGGCCATGTCGAAGGTGTGGGTATGGATCAGGGTTGCATCAAACACCTTCTGACGCATGTAGGCCTCAGCGCGGTGGGTAGCCGTCTTGCCTTCACCACGGATGCCGTAAAGGTAAATGTTATTGCGTACGAGATACGCAATATCGACTTCATCCGGTTTGTGCGGAAAGGCCGCCAAACAGATCTTGCCACCGCGGTTGAGCATCCGGGCAGCCTGGTTCGTTCCGTCAGGGGCGCCAGCGCACTCGACGACATAGTCGGCACCCTTGCCGCCCGTCAGCTCGCGCACTTTCTCCACAACGTCTTCGTTGCGCACATTAATCACGTGATCCGCGCCAAGCTTTTTGCCGATCTCAAGACGGTTGTCGCGTGTTCCGGTTAGGATAACTGGCTGTGCACCAAGCGCCTTTGCAACGGCAGCCCCCATAAGACCAATTGGCCCAGGCCCGGTGACCACAACGCTTTCGCCAGCGACCAACCCGCCAAGCTCGGTCAGACCGTACATCGCAGTTCCCGCCGTCACGACCAAAGTCGCCTCTTCGTCAGACATCGTGTCTGCCACATGTACCAACGTGTTGATGTTGTTCACGGCATATTCAGCAAAACCACCATCCGTCGTGAAACCGTTTGCGCGGTGACCTTTGTCAACATCGCCGTAGTTTTTGCCGTAGTTATGACACGAGGTGTACATCCCTGCCCGGCAGCGCTTGCATTGACCGCAACCAGCATGAATTTCGACAGTTACGCGCTCGCCGATCTCGTATTCATCAACACCTGGCCCCAAGGCCACAACCGTACCCATGTATTCATGGCCCGGTGTAAAATTCTTGTTGAACGGGGCACCGCCATGAATTTCGGCAGGCGGGCCGTTGTGAATGATTTCCAGGTCGGTTGCGCAGATCGCAACCGCATCAATACGCACTAACACTTCAGCTTTTGCAGGAGTTGGAACATCCTTTTCTTCAAGCGAAATCTCGCCCGGATTTCCAAGGACCCATGCTTTCATTTTTTCTGGTACTGGGTAGTCAGTGCTTGTTGTTACATTCGCTGGCATCGCCATTGGTTTTCCTCCGTTAAGTGGCTTTAGTTTTTGCGCTAGCGCTTTGCGCTGCGCAGTCGTTTCGAAAACTCAAGAGCTGCGGAAACCATCTTCTTCGCGATCTTGGTCTTGTACTCATTCGTCATCGTGTCTGAGGGTGCGGTCATTGAAATTGATCCGACGATTGCGCCACCAGGGTCGCGCAATGCCGCGCCGATGCACACCACACCGCTCTTCAATTCTTCGTCGTCTATTGAATACCCGCGACGGCGGACCAAACGCAGATCTTCGATCAGTCCAGAGAGGGTGGTCAGCGTCTTTTCTGTGTATTGCGTAAGCCCGTTCGCTGATATCACACGGACCAATTCAATTTCCGGAAGCCATGCCAAGATGGCCTTACCACTCGCTGCCGCATGCAGAGCACGCATCTTTATCAGTTCGTCAGGCTCCAATGCCCCGGATTTCTGATCCGGAGCAGGAAACCTCAGTTTTGTCAGAAGCGACGTTTCCGTCATCACGGCAAGCTGAACACCATGACCAATCTGCGACCCTAGAGCTTTCAGGTC
>JAHEGL010000495.1 GCA_024645145.1 Planktotalea sp. | reverse complement strand
TTACATCAACATTGGACGGGTCTTCCAGCCACGCCTGACCGGCTTTATGCAAAACAGCGCGCAAGCTCTCGGGCGGCTGCGATAAAAACGGCCGTAACAAGGTCACTTGCTCGCCCTCAAGGCGTAATTTTTGCCGCGCTGCCATGCCAGCCAGCCCATTAATGCCGCTTTGATGGGCCAGACGCATGAGCACGGTCTCGGCTTGATCTTGCTGGTGATGGGCCAGCACTAGCGCCGCGGCCTTGTGCTGACGGCACCAAGCGGCCATTAACTGGTAACGTTGCTGACGGGCGGCTTCTTGCACGCCAGTTGACTTGATTTTGGCGGCCACTTTAAGCCCTTGATGGGGCACGCCCAAATGACGACACCAAGCGGCCACTTGCTTGACCTCATCTTTGGCCGCAGATCGGAGACCATGGTCGACGCTCAGCACGGTGAATTGCGGCGCGTTTTTCAGTCGCGCCGCTTGACTGGCCAGCACCACCAGAGCCATGGAGTCAGCGCCGCCCGACACTGCCAGCGCATAATGCGACGCCTTATGCAGCCGTTTGAGCTGGCGTAAAAAGCCCGAAGGGGTCAAGCCAAACGGCTGATTATCCTTGGCAACCGGCACGGCGTTTTTCAATCTCGGCGCGTTTAACAATCGCTTGTGTGGCCTCGGGGAATTTTGCAGCCAGCTCGGCGAAAGCATCGCAGCCGGTTTTTTGTTGGTTCATTGAAATCAAGGTAATGCCGAGTTTGAGGAGACTATCGGGGGCTTTGCTGCTTTTGGCATATGTCGTGTAACCGGCCAAAAACGCTTCAGCAGCCCGCTTGTAGTCTTGCCGGACATAATGTGTTTCACCCAACCAATATTGTGCATTGCCCGCCAAATTATGGGCCGGGAATTCGGTCAAAATTTGCGTGAAATCAGCCTCGGCTTCGACATAAAGGCCTTTGCGCAAATCAGCCAAAGCCCGGTCATATAGCTGTTTCGGGTCTTGCAAGACCGGACGCACGGGCGCTTCAAGGCCGAGAATTGGCATATCGCCCTCGCCTATTAATTTATCCTCAGCAGCCAAAGGTGCGATTAGAGTGGCATTCGGCACGAGCGACACCTTACTGGCATTTGCCGCATTGAGACTACCGGCTTCTGGGCCAACTGGCTGAGGAATTAGCGGGGTAACGACCGACACCACTGGCGGCGGGATTTGAATGCGGCCGAGCACTTGCGGTTCGGCTGCCGTTGACACACCGCCGTTCTGAATTTTGCGCAGAGCGGTTTCTAGCTGCTGAAAGCGGAACTCACTGTCATCGCGGGCCCGTAAATTATTTTGATTGAGGGCTTCAAATTGCAATAAAAGCGCATCAATTTGGCCGCGCATGGTTCGCGTCGCATCTTCTAATTCGTTCAATCGACTGCGCGCAATGGCGTCATTTTGGGCCAGACTGGCGGTCATATTATGGGGCACTGAACCAGTGATTGGCTGCGTCGGATTAACGCCGGATAATTTGCTTTCCAACACTTCTAATCGGTTGCGCAAATCCATTGCTTCTTTCATCTGATTGCGGGTCGCCAACACCCGCTGCGCTTGCAGCATTTGCTGGGTCTCGGCCAGGGTTATTTCCAAACGATCAATGCGCGCCAAAACCAAGGCATCTGAGGACAAGGCCTGGGACAGGCTGTCCTCAATCGATACGTCGCCCACCATTGGCACATCAACAATCACAGGCGCGTCAAATTGTTGAGCCTGAGCCCAACTGGCGGTCATGACCAAAGCCGAAATAAAAGCGGCTGGCTTAAAAAACTGACTTACTGACTTCATCATTACGTCCTACAATTCAAAATCGGCAAAAATACGGCACGAAAAAGGGCACCCAAGGGCGCCCTTAATTTTATGTCATCGTCGTCAACGCCACAAACTAGCGGGTTGTTGAAACCGCGCGACGGTTTTTCGACCAGCAGCTCTCATCTGAGCACAAAGACACGGGACGTTCTTTACCATAAGAAATTGTGTCTAAACGGGCGCTATCAACGCCTTGGCTAATCAGGAAATCGCGCACCGCATTGGCACGCCGGGCGCCCAAAGCCAGATTATATTCGCGCGTGCCGCGCTCATCGGCATGGCCTTCAATGACCAAATTAGTGCTGGCGTTTTGTGCCAACCATTCAGCTTGCGCCCGCAAAACAGCCCGTGATGACCCATCAATGCTGGCTTGGTCAGTGGCAAAAAACACCCGATCACCGACATTCACACCCAAATATTGGTCAGATGACAGAGACGAACCACCGCCATAAATTGACGATGCAGACGAGCTGCTACCAGAGCTTGACCCGCTTGAAGGCTGTGGAGCCGAACCGCCACACGCAGCCAAAACAAATCCTAGTGACGCGACGGCTATGATTGATTTAATATTTTTCATTTGAAGCTCCTAACACTATCAAATATTCTTCTCGATTTATGCAAACTATCAGCAAAAGCGATAAATAACAACTGGATGCCTTGATTTGTTAACACGCTATCGTTGCAATTTTGTGATACGCCCAGACCTATCGAATTAACGGCGACCAAGCTGGATCAGAGGCCCAGCTTGGGGTTGATAAAGGCCGTTCATTATATCCGGTTACATCGACCGTCCACAGGCCGGGGCCTTCCTCGGCGCCTTTTTTCTCGCGGAAAAAAGCCAAAACGCGGCCATTGGGCGACCATGCGGGGCCTTCATTATGGAAACCTTCGGTCAATATACGCTCGCCACTCCCATCGGTTTTCATCACGCCAATCAGGAAGCGGCCTTTATAGGTTTTGGTAAAAGCAATCAAATCTCCGCGTGGTGACCATACGGGCGTGCCATAGCGGCCCTGGCCATAGCTGATGCGGCGCACATTGGTGCCATCGGCTTCCATCACATATAAT
>JAHEGL010000486.1 GCA_024645145.1 Planktotalea sp. | reverse complement strand
TGACAGGTCGGAATAGCATCGCAGATGCCCGGCCCGCGCCAGACCAGCCCCGAGGGCTGGTGCGATTGTGGCGTTTGCAATTGCCGTGGATGGGTCCTTCGGATCTTGCGGAGATAAAGTGCGCTGTTCGGACACCGGAGCGCCGGCCCACTGGTCTGGCGCGGGCCTGATTTCGGTAAGTGGAAATTGCTGAATTGCAATATAGAGAATGCCGTAGGACCGAATCCTAAAAGCACAGAGCTATTAATGAAATTCACAGTATATATTGATGAAAGTGGTGAATCAGGAATTGGAAAGATTCGAGGCGATGGCACTCGCGGTGCTAGTCCATACCTTGTTTTGTCAGCAGCGGTTATTCCTTTCAATGAGCAAGATTCTGCTAGAGAGGTCTTGAAAAATGCCGAAGCAAAAATTCCAAGAAAGCTAAAGCATGCAACTGACTTAAGTCATTTTCAGAAACTCTATTTGTGCAAGCAGTTGAGTGGTGTGAACATGAGGATGTTTGCGTCAGTTTCATACAAAAGAACACTTGAGGGTTATGCAGAAAAGATCGATTGGGACCCCCATAAATACTACAATAAGTGCGTTCACTATTTGCTAGAAACTGTTGGGAGTACTTTTGTGGAAAGGGCTTTTTGATACAGAACTCGAGGTCGTATTTGAGGGCAGGAATCACAATTTTGATGCTCTGCGGAGATATATCGGGAAGATCAAAGATAATCCTATTAATGAGCGCGCTAAATTTTTGACGTGCTTCAATCCGTTTAGCTTTGTGGAACGTGCAAAGAATGAGAAGGACCTTCTCAAGTATGCCGACCTTGCTGCTCATTCGGTTTTTTCTTGCGTTAACAAGACTGAAACAAACTTCTCAATACCAGAGACAAGGTATCTAGTTGAGCTTCAATCTCGATTTGGTGCAGATCCCAACGGGCGCGTCCTAGATTATGGCTTAAAGTGCATTCACTCAATTGATTAGTTGAAACTAGACACTGATGTTAAATTGGTTTGGCAATCTCTAAGGGCTGAGCCAAGGGTGCCCGTCCAAAAGTAACTCAAACATCCAACTCCTCAACAAACTGCGCGTTCTCTTGAATGTACTCGAACCGCTTCTCAGGCTTCTTGCCCATCAAACGCTCCACCAGATCACCTGTTTCGCCCGGTTCATCCTCGTCAATCGTCACCCTAATCAACTTGCGGGTCGCAGGATCCATCGTGGTGTCTTTCAAGTCTTTCGCGTCCATCTCGCCCAGACCTTTAAAGCGGGATACGTCGATTTTGCCGCGACCACCCAGACCCTTCTCAAGGTGCATATTTTTCTCAGCCTCATCGAGGCAGTAGACCCGATTGGCCCCTTGGGTGAGGCGGAAAAGGGGCGGGCAGGCGAGATACAAGTGCCCCGCATCAATCATCGGGCGCATTTGTGAGAAGAAGAAAGTCATCAAAAGCGCCGCAATATGCGCGCCGTCGACGTCCGCGTCGGTCATGATGATGACTTTCTCATAGCGTAGATCGTCAACGTTGAATTTGGTGCCCAGCCCTACGCCAAGCGCTTGGGTGAGATCGTTGATCTCTTGGTTCGTGCCGATCTTGCCAGAGGCGGCGCCAAGCACGTTCAAAATCTTACCCTTCAGCGGCAAAAGCGCCTGAGTTTTGCGATTGCGCCCCATCTTAGCGCTGCCCCCCGCTGAATCGCCCTCCACGATGAACAGCTCTGTGCCGTCGCGGCTCGAGTTGGAGCAATCGACAAGCTTGCCGGGCAGGCGCAGTTTCTTCGTCGCTGACTTGCGCGCGGTTTCTTTTTCCTGACGGCGACGCAGGCGTTCTTCAGCGCGCAGCACCAGAAAATCAAGGATGGCACCCGCGGATTTCGTATCTGCGGCGAGCCAGTTGTCAAAGTGATCGCGCACCGCGCCCTCAACGAATTTCTGCGCTTCCACAGTGGCAAGGCGGTCTTTGGTCTGGCCCACGAACTCAGGTTCGCGGATGAAGCAGGACACCAGAGCACAGCCACCCGTCACCAAATCATCGCGCGTGATGGATGCTGCCTTCTTGTTGTTCGACAGCTCACCGTAGGCGCGGATGCCTTTGAGGATCGCGGCCCAAAAGCCCGCCTCATGCGTGCCGCCCTCGGGCGTGGGGACGGTGTTACAGTAGGACTGGATGAAGCCGTCGCGCGACGGGGTCCAGTTGATCGCCCATTCGACCTTGCCCGGCGCGTTGAACTTTTCTTTGAAGTCCACGACCCCCGCAAATGGTTTTTCGGCATAGGTGGAGGCCTTACCGAGCGATTCTGTGAGATAGTCAGACAAACCGCCGGGAAAGTGGAAGGTCGCACTTGTTGGCGTTTCTCCGTCGTCGATTTCCGATTTCCAGCGAATTTCTACGCCAGAGAAAAGGTATGCCTTGGAGCGGATCGATTTGAACAGGCGCGCCGGCTTGAAACGGTGCGCGCCAAAGATCTGCTCGTCCGCGTGAAAGACGACGGTCGTGCCGCGCCGATTGGGTGCCGCGCCGACTTTTTCAACAGGACCAAGCGGAATACCGCGAGAGAAACGTTGCTCGAACAGCTCTTTATTACGCGCGACCCGCACGACCATAGAATCCGACAGAGCGTTGACCACAGACGCACCAACCCCGTGCAAACCACCGGAGGTCTCATAGGCATCGCCAGAGAATTTACCGCCCGCGTGAAGCGTACAGAGGATCACCTCTAGCGCAGATTTATCGGGGAATTTCGGATGCGGATCAATCGGAATGCCGCGCCCGTTGTCGCGGATGGTGATCGCGTAATCGCTGTGCAGCTCCACCTCGATGCGGCTCGCGTGGCCTGCGACGGCTTCGTCCATCGAGTTGTCGAGCACTTCGGCCACGAGGTGATGCAACGCACGCTCATCCGTGCCCCC
>JAHEGL010000479.1 GCA_024645145.1 Planktotalea sp. | reverse complement strand
GTGCAAGCCTTTCATTCCAGTCGCAACACGCATCGCGCCAACGTGCGGGGGGCCTTCGTATGTCCAGACGGTTAATTTCATTCTGCGGCCACTCCGAGAATAGATTTACGACGCAGTGGACGCGCGAACAACGATGCAAGATCGCCCGCTTGCTCATAAAAATGCACAGGGGTGAAGACCAACTCGATCGCCCATTTGGTGCTGAGACCTTCAGCCTCCAAAGGATTGGCAAGACCAAGCCCACAAACCGTCAAGTCAGGACGCGCTTTGCGGCAACGATCAAGTTGCAAGTCCACATCTTGCCCTTCGGAAATCTGTGGACCTGCTGGGAGAAGATCGAGATCAGGGCCATGCAAGGCATCGTGAATATAGGGCATACCAACTTCAATCGCGCTCATCCCGCATTCACGCGTGAGGAAGCGGGCCAGAGGAATTTCAAGCTGGCTGTCAGGGAAGAAAAACAAAGACTTGCCGCCAAGTGTTTCAGCCGCTTGCGCTACAGCTTGGCGTGCACGACGACGGGGCGCTTCGGTTGTTTTCTCAAACACGTCATCCGCGACATCAAATTCATCTGCAATCGCTGCGAGCCATGCTGTGGTGCCCTCTTCACCAAGCGGGAAAGGAGCCGCCAAATGACGTGCACCACGACGCACAAGTGCGGCATGGGTTTCGCCAAGGAAGGGCTGCGTCAACGCAAAGACCGTGTTTGGCCCAATCTGCACATCCGCATCAATCGTACGCGCAGGAAGCACTTGGACGTTCTCGATATCAAGGCCATCAAGCAGACCAAGCATTTGATCCTCAACCACATCAGGAAGCGCACCAACAACAACCAAGTTGCGCTTTTCAGTTTTTGGCAGAACAGGCACCATCGCCGCCAAACAAGCATCTTCACCTTGTGTGAATGTCGTCTCGATCCCGGAACCGGAATACTCAAGCACGCGCACCTTTGGCGCATAAGCTTGAGTCAAACGCTCTGCTGCGCGATTAAGATCAAGCTTAATCACTTCGGAAGGGCAAGACCCGACTAGGAAAAGCTGGCGAATGTCAGGACGACGCGCCAGCAGCGTTTCAACTTCACGGTCCAACTCAGCATGCGCGTCGTTCAATCCAGCGAGATCTGATTCCTCTAGAATCGCTGTCCCGAATCGGGGTTCGGCGAAAATCATCACGCCAGCGGCGCTTTGCAAGAGATGCGCGCAGGTGCGAGAGCCAACCACCAAAAAGAATGCATCCTGCATCTTGCGGTGCAGCCAAATTATCCCCGTGAGACCACAAAATACTTCGCGTTGGCCACGTTGCTTTAGAACTGGCGCAGAGCGGCAGCCACCTGCGATTGGAGGGTGGGATTGATCGGTCATGCGGCGAGCTCCGATTGAAGGCGCGCAGCGCGCAATTTCCACAGGAATTGCCCTGCGTTGACAACGTAAGTGGCATAGGCGGCAAGCACGATAACGATCAGCGCATCAGGCGAGAAGCTGCCCGTCAAAAAGCCATATAAATAGAGGGTATGAAGCGCGATCACGACAAAGCTGAACACGTCTTCCCAAAAGAACGCAGGGGCAAAAAGCCACTGTCCAAAGACGACCTTTTCCCAGATCGCGCCGGTCACCATGATGAGGTACAAAAGGAACGTTTTTGCGATGATTGAAACAGTCGCAATCTCGTAGCCAGCGCCGTTCATGAGGTAGCGCAAAACCAGAACCAGAGAGACGAGAAAAACAGCAAATTGTAGCGGCGCAAGAACGGCCTGAACGGTGGTCCAAATGCTCGCATCACGGCGCACGCGCTGCTCAGGCGTATATAGCCCGACCTGCTCTTGCGATATTTGTGATGCGTTTGTCATTGTGTCCCCCTGAGGCGCATTCAGTGTAAATAAAATTTGGCAGTCTCAGCGCAATATGTCAACTTTGATTTACACATTTCAGCCTTTTTCAGCAGCGCTTTTCAATTATTTGCACGCTAAGTAGCCGTTTTTACGTTTAATTGGCAAAAGTGTCATGATTTATTGACATGTATCGCCGGATACGTGACGATAGTGCGCAATGTATCTTACGCGCGATGGGCTCGAGGTTGTTTTTGTCTTGAGGCAGCTTTAAAATCACAGGGGAGGGAAGTGTCACTTGGTATTCGACGAAATCACTTTTTCTGCCCGCCCCGCAAGCGAAGTTGATAGCGTCGCTGTGCGCGCTCTTAGCATGCTTGCTGCAAATACTGGGAACAAAGCACCAAGCAATTCCTTCAAAAGTCTGGCAGATCATCAAGACCTGACCAAGATGCTGACACAGCGCCTTTACCGGGCATCTTGTGACGCAGACCGTCAGAAAGTGATAACCGCGATCAAGGAAATGCAAGTTTCCGAAGCAAGCGTTTCAGACATCATTTCTATACTCGTGCCGGCTGCTGCGCGTAAACTTGGACAAGATTGGGTCAATGATACGGCCTCGTTCGGGGCAGTCACGATTGGATGCGCACGCTTACAGGCCTGCGTACATCACCTTGAACGCAACTTCGCAGAACGTCCCTTGAGGGAAAGCGCGCATCAAACCAATTGTTTGGTTGTCGTTCCAGAGGGCGCACAACATACGCTTGGCGCTGTCGTTCTTGCCGCTGAATTGCGTCAAGCCGGGCCGCACGCACAGCTTGCATTGGATGTCAGTCCGGACAAGATGGCGCGTCTCGTGAATGATGAACACTATGACATTGTGATGATTTCTGCAGCACTTGGACAGGACATCGAAGCGCTTCGCGCACTTGTGAAGGCAGCTCGCACAAAAGATGGTCGCTCCAAGGTAATTATTGGCGGAAGCCTCTTGACGAACGAAAAAAATCTAAGAAAAACAACGCTCTCAGATGCTGTTACCTCCGATTGGCAAACTGCACTGAAAATAGGCAATTCTGGGTTGC
>JAHEGL010000475.1 GCA_024645145.1 Planktotalea sp. | reverse complement strand
GAAAACCGCGCAAGTTTCGTCAAACAAGTACGCGACGCTTTGACCGACACGCTGGGCAACTACGGTTTGCAGCTTGATTCCGTTTCGCTGACGGCACTGGATCAAACTCCCTTCGCAGCACTCGATGAGAATAATGCATTCAACGCGGTGGGTATGCGCAAATTGGCTGAAGTTATCGCAAAGTCCAAGAAGGAGCGGGCTGAAATCGAAGGGGATAGTCAGGTGAGCGTTGCACGTGCAGCGATGGAATCTGAACGGCGCAAGTTGGATATTAATCTTGAGCAAAGACGCGCGGAGATTGCGCAAACTCAAGAAGTTGAAACGCTTATGGCGGCGCAACTTTCTGAAATTGCAGCACGAAAAGCGGACAGTGAACGCTCTGCAGCGCAGGCGCGCATACAAATGGAACAGGACATCGCGTCAGCTGATATTGCCAAAGAACAAACTTTGCGCGCTGCCGAAATTGCGCAAGCGTTGGCCTTGGAAGAGGCCGAACAAGACCGCGCAATATCCTTTGCAGCCAAGTCCCAAGAGGAAAGCCGCGCCCATGCTGATGCTGACGTTGCGCGCATTGAAGCCGTGAAAGCGGCAGAAGCGTTGCAAACTGCGCGTCAGATGGCGGAAGCAGAACGCCGCAAAGCGCTTGCCTTGATTGGGGCGCAAGAGCAAGCGGAAGCCACGGCGGCACGGGCCAAGATCACTGCGGCAAGCGACAAGGCGACAGCGGCTGATAAGACAGCTTCAAAACGTGAAGAGGCAGAAGCGTATAAAGCGATGAAGTTGGCCGAAGCAGAAGCAAATCTTGCGCAGATCAACGCGGAAAATGCACGTTCTGAGGCGCAAGTTGCGATGGAGTTGGAACTGGCACGCCTTGAAGCGCTTCCTAAAATCATGGCGGAAATTGTGAAGCCGGCAGAAAAGATAACTGGTATTTCAATCAATCAAATGGGTGGTTTGGAACGCGCCAGTGGTGGTGGTTCAAGCTCACCGGTTAATCAAACCGTCGATGCGATCATGGATATGGCCGTATCTTTGCCGGCCTTGCAGAAACTGGGAGAGAGCATTGGCGTCAACGTGGACGCGACCCTGTCGAATAAGGACCCAAAACTGGGAAATGATGGCTAAGGGTCGATGCAAATGTGTATCGCTTGAATGGCTTGCGGTGCGGCGATCAACGCCACGCCACGTCACCAAGGAAGATATAGCCTGCCCCATAGATGGTTTTGATTAATTGGGGGTTTTTTGGGTCTTCGCGCAGTTTCGTGCGCAGCCGAGAGATGCGCACGTCCATGGCGCGATCAAAGCTGTCACCAGCCCCACCACCAAGCATATCTTGCATTTGGCTGCGCGATATCAGCCGTTTGGGGCTTTGTAGAAAGAGCCGCAACACTTCACCCTCAGCATGGCTGAAGGGCGTTTCGTCACCTGTCTTGTCCTCCAGTACATAGCGGTCAAAATGTGCCGTCCAATTCGCGAAATCTGCGGTGTTGGAGCTGGTTTCAGTCGGTAAAGCTTTGCGAAGGCGCACGCGGATACGCGCCACCACCTCGGATGGGTCAAAGGGCTTGATGATATAGTCATCAGCGCCAAGCTCTAATCCGGTAATCTTGTCGTGAACCTGTGAGCGTCCTGAAATAATGATCACAACGGCACCTTGCTCCAACGCGAGGCGATGCACGAGTGCAAGGCCATCTGTGTCAGGTAAGGACAAATCGACCAAACACACATCTGGCGTTACGGTCTTCAATGCGGCCTCAAACTCGCGGGCGCGCCCGAAACTGAGGGTGCGAAACCCTGCATCTTCCAGTGTCTCGGACAGGATCGCGCGGATTTCTGGTTCATCGTCAAGGATTGTGACCAGTGGCAAAGTGGTCATGATGGTGCTCCGATCTGAACAGCGGTGGTCAATGCAGCACGTAGCGCAGTGTCGTTGAATGGCTTTTGAAGAAATGCGCCACGCGCACACGCAGCTTTGTGCAATGGGTCTGACGCAGGCAAGGATGTCATCAACGTGATTGGGCGATCTGTGAACGCTGCAAGATCAAGCCCCGTTCGCGCACCGCTAAGTTGAATATCAGCCAGCACATATGCAATGTCGGGAACACTGTTTAACAAGGCCTCTGCTTCATGGACGGAAGTTGCTTCAAGAACAAGATGGCCCTGCGCAACCAGCATGTCACGAATTGACGCGCGCAAATCATCGCTATCCTCCACCAGCAAAACAAGACCAGCAGGAATATGGGCTTCCGCCAAACGCAATGGCAAACGCAGCAGAACGTGTGCGCCGTTATTGTTAAACAGCCGAATATCACCGCCTGCGAGCTTTGTCATGTCATAGACCATCGCAAGACCAAGGCCGGACCCTTCACCACCTTTTGTCGTAAAAAATGGCTGCACTGCGTGTTTGAGTGCGCGCTCGGAAAAACCAGACCCTGTGTCAGCCACCTCGAGTTCGAGCCATGTGTCTTGCACCGCGCGCGCAGTAAGCGTGATCTGGCCACCCGGCGGCGTCGCGTCGCGGGCATTCAGGATCAAGTTAAGAAGGCTGTCTTGAAGCATGCCAGCGTCAAGATTGAAGGTGCCATGCGTCGCGCTCTGCACGATTTTTAAGTTATGATCGCCACCAAGTGTCGGGGTGGCCATCGTTTCCAGTTCGTTCAAGAATGAGGACAGCGTGACTGGTGTGGGGCGAAACGTTCTTGGTCCTGTCATATCTGCAATGCGATGCAGCAATCCGCCGCCCCGTCGCGCTGCGGCGAGGGTTGCGGTGATCAGATGGTCTGCGTCGCTGGGCAAATCTGCCATCTTTTGTAGCTTGCCTTGCATCCCAAGGATGATCGTCAACAAATTGGAAAAATCATGCGCCAATCCGCTGGTGAGCTGTGCTGCCATCTCGCGGCGGCGGGTCTGCTG
>JAHEGL010000470.1 GCA_024645145.1 Planktotalea sp. | reverse complement strand
TTTTTCAATTGTTACTCGCAGATATTCTCTCTGATAAAGCAATTGGATCCAAGACAGCCATCCCAGCCGGCATCTTTTGCAAGCTAAGACTTCTCACCGAAATTGCCGTCAATCAATTTCACCGATTTGATCTTTTCGAATTTGAAGATGCGTTTCGCTTCAAAAACACGGCCTTTTGTGCAGCCGCGAAACTGCCAGCCGTACATATAAAGACTGCCGTTGTTGCCAATCGCCACCTGATGCACGTCAATCAAACGCGGTTCGCATCCTTTCGAGGCGTCTTTGTCATAAACCATTTCGATGGTTCGACTGGTGGTTGCCGCTTCGCACAATTCTGTTTCGAATTTGCTTTGGGCCTGCGCGGTTGTTGGAATGAGCGCTAAAAAGAAAACTGCGTTAGCCTTCAACATGCCCACGCCCCTTAAATCCAGTTGCCACCACAAATTTCTCAGAACTATCCGAGCGTGAGCTTGGCGGCTTCATGTGAGCAACTTTTGTGAAGTTCTGCTTTAACAATTTTTGCAGGTCGCCCTCAGCCCCGCCCGCAAGGACTTTGGCGACAAAGGTGCCGCCCTCGGCCAGAACGTCAAAAGCAAAGTAAGCCGCAGTTTCGCACAGATGCATAATGCGCAAATGGTCTGTTTGCTTGTGCCCAGAAGAAGACGCAGCCATGTCGGACATGACAACATCAGCTTCGCCACTAAGCCATTCTTTCACTTTATCGTCGGCGCCTTCGTCGAGAAAATCAAGCACGTGGAACTCTGCGCCCGCCATCGTCTCGACCTCTTGGATGTCTATGCCCAAAAGGGTGCCAACAGCTTTGCCACTGCGATCCCCTAGCGCGTTGATGCGTGGCACAGCCACCTGACACCAGCCCCCCGGGGCACAGCCAAGGTCGACCACGCGCGCACCAGGCACAAGAAAGCGATACTTGTCATCCAGTTCCATGATCTTGAATGCGGCACGTCCGCGATAGCCTTCGGCTTTGGCTCGTTTGACATAAGGATCGTTGAGTTGGCGTTGCAGCCAAAGCGTCGACGACATGCGTCGCCCTCGCGCGCTTTTCACCTTAACGGTCAAGTCACGCTGCCCGCGTCCGGAATTGTTTTTGCCCGTTGGGGTCTTCGCCATGATCTTTACTCTTTCAAACGCCTGACTTCGGCAGGATTCGATTTTTGCCAGAAAAATCGCGCCCCCTTAATACACGCCGTCCTCCAAAACACCATCCGCACTCATTTGCGCATAGAGCAATCCTTCGCGCAGCCCTCGGTCTGCGACAGACAGTTGATCGGTGGGCCAGCATCGCAACAATGCTTGCAAAATTGCTGCCCCTGACATGATCAAAGCTTGGCGGTCTTGCCCGATCCTTGGGTCACGGCGCCGACCTGTGGGGCCAAGTTTGAGATACATACGGATCACTTTGTCGATTTCATCCGAACTCATCCGCAGCCCATCCACCTTGTTGCGGTCATAGCGTTTCAACCCAAGATGCGATGCTGCGACCGTGGTGACAGTGCCTGAGGTTCCCACGATCTGAAAACCCGTCTTTGTTTGCTCATTTTTGTATGGAGCGAACTCAGCCAGGTGTTCTTCGAAATACCAGCTCATCAGCGCAAAGCGTGCGGCGTCATCTTCGACATCGTCAAAATGATCGCGCAGCGTTGCAACGCCCAATGGGACTGAAATCCAGTCAACGACTTTTGCAGCGACGTGTTTGTGGCTTACCTCATGAAACCCCGCATGTAATCGCATGATCGCTTTAGGGCGCTCTGGTGCTGGTACTCCACTCAGATCGATCCAAACCAGCTCAGTCGAGCCACCGCCAATGTCGAAAACCAAAAGCTGTTCAGTCTCTTTTGAGACCAACGGAGCGCACGAAATGACGGCCAGCCGGGCCTCTTCTTCGGGTTTGATGATATCCAGCGTCAGACCGGTTTCGCGCGTGATTTGGCGCATAAATCCAGCACCATTGCCCGCACGACGACAGGCTTCAGTCGCCACCAGCCTCATGCGCTTTACCTTGTGCCGCTTCAGTTTTTGTTGACAGATCCGCAATGCTTGGATCGTGCGTGCCATAGACGCGCGACTTAGCTTTCCTGTGCTTTCTAGACCTGCACCCAATTGGACAGACTTAGAAAAGCTATCTATCACATGAAATTGACTGCCCCTAGGTTGGGCAATCAACATGCGACAACTGTTCGTACCCAAATCCAGCGCAGCATAAAGCGCGTCAGACTTAGGCGGTTTGGGCGCAGGGCTCTCTACCGTCTTGGGGCCATCAAAGGGGCCATTCTTCGGGAGTGCGCCCGCACCTTTGTGACGCTTGGGCGTCATTATACGCCCTCCGATGTATCGTGTTACGCTCAGCCTACGCGCGCTTTTCATTCCTCGCAAGAGGCTTGTGCACCACTTCGCTTTCATAAACTCCATGAATATTTTGAGCGGCTCTGGCCCTTGCGAGTGATGCTGCGTCGCAGCTAGGTTCACGAGATCAAGAAGCGTCGCTGCGGTGCGTCGTTTTGTCGATTACAAACCCTGCGCGCAGCGTTCGGTGCAGTACGAGGGATTAAGAATGCAAAGCTCCATAAGGAATCAGCGATGCCAGATGTAACAGTGGTCTATTGGCGTGACATCCCTGCTCAGGTGATTGTGGGAAAAGGGCGTCGTGGCTCGAAACGCCAGCTTGAGGAGAGGTTCGAACAAGCGATTGATCGGGCCGCGATGAAGGTTAACGCCAAAGACGCTGATGCCTATCTGGCGGAATGGCGCAAAGCCGACCCCTACCCTATGGACGGTGAACCGGACACAATTGTGGAAGCCGAAGCGCTGCGCATTGAGGCTGAGTATGACACCGAGCGTTTGAAAGCGCTGATCGCAAAGGATGGTTGGGCGTAAGCGCGTTCAATCAATGATTTG
>JAHEGL010000467.1 GCA_024645145.1 Planktotalea sp. | reverse complement strand
CCCTGTTTGAACCAGCTTTGCGCAATAAGCACGGTCATGCCGGCTGCAAGGAAGTTGATTGCGACGCCAGAAATGAGCTGGTTGCCGCGGAAGGTAATGGAGGCAAGGCCATGAACGCCCGATAGAAATAGCGAAGCAGCGATACCGGCCAGCAAACCCAACCACACAGAGCCTGTCATCGCAGCGATTGCCGCTGAAAAGAAGGCGGCCGCGAGCATTTTGCCCTCTAGTCCAATATCAAAAATGCCAGCGCGTTCGGAAAACAGACCCGCAAGACAAGCAAGTAGCAATGGCGTGGCAAGACGTACGGTGCTGTCGAGCACTTGGATAATTGTCAGAAAATCCATCATGCGTCTCCCTTGCGCAAGGCGAGGAATAGTTTCTCAAGCGGCATACGTACCATATTGTCGAGCGCACCTGTGAACAGGATCACAAGGGCTTGGATCACCACAATCAATTCGCGCGGAATAGTCGTCCAAAGGGCAAGCTCTGCACCCCCTTGGTACAAAAAGCCAAACAAGATCGCGGCGAGGAAAACCCCAAATGGATGTGAGCGGCCCATAAGCGCCACGGCGATACCAATGAAGCCCGCGCCTTCCGTAGAGTTCATGATCAAGCGCTCGCCTTCGCCCATCACATTGTTGATCGCCATCATGCCCGCCAGACCACCAGAGATCATCATGGCAACAACTGTGATTTTTACCGGGCTGATGCCGGCGTATTTTGCGCCTGATTCAGAGTGCCCAAAGGCGCGAATTTCATAACCCAAACGCGTGCGCCAGATGAGGAAATAGACCGCGACGCAGGCGAGTATTGCAACAATGAGTGAGACATTTGCGGGTGCTGCCTTGGAAAATGCGATTCCGAATGGCGACAACATATCGTGCAAGGTCGGTAGGTGCGTCGGCTCAGGGAACTTGGCGGTTGCGGGATCCATAGATCCTTTCGGTCGCATCACATTGACCAAAAGATAGTTGAGCAAAGCCGCTGCAATGAAGTTGAACATGATCGTTGTAATGACGATATGACTGCCGCGTTTTGCTTGGAGGTAGGCTGGTAAAAACGCCCAAGCAGCACCGAATGCAGCAGCGGAAAGTGTCGCAAAGATAAGCGCGAGCGACCAGTGCGGCCAAGGTATGTAAAGACAGACAATGGCAATGCCGAGCCCGCCCAGCATCGCTTGTCCTTCACCACCAATATTGAACATGCGGGCATGAAACGCGACAGCGACGGCAAGACCTGTGAACATAAAGTTTGTCGCGTAATAAAGCGTGTAACCCCAGCCATATGTGCTGCCAAGAGAACCCTGAACCATGAGTTTGACCGCCGCCACCGGGTCTTCACCGATGCCGATGATCACAAGCGCTGAAAGAATAGCCGCAAGCAAAAGCGAAATAATCGGAACGAGGACCGCGTCGGCCCATGCTGGCATCTTTTCCATTATGCAGCTTCCTCTTCAACGACGCCGGCCATCATCAGGCCCAGCTCTTTTTCATCTGTTTTCGCAGGATCGCGGAAGCCCATGAGTTGGCCGTCAAACATCACCGCGATACGGTCTGACAACGCAAAAATTTCATCGAGCTCGACTGAGACCAATAAAATCGCTTTGCCCTGATCGCGCAACGCAACGATTTGTTGATGGATAAATTCGATTGCACCGATGTCGACGCCGCGTGTGGGCTGGCCGATCAGTAATAGATCGGGGTTTCGCTCGATCTCACGCGCAAGGACGATCTTTTGTTGATTGCCCCCAGAGAAATTTTTAGCCGTCAGCTTTGGATTAGGTGGACGCACATCAAAGCGCTGCATCTTTTCTTCTGTATCCGCACGGATGGCAGCATTGTTCATCAAGATACCAGATTGATAGGCGGGGTCATGGTGATAGCCTAAGGCGGTGTTTTCCCAAGCCATATAATCCATGATCAGACCTTCGCGTTGACGGTCCTCCGGCACATGGGCAATGCCGCGCGCGCGCCGCGATTGACCGTCCGAAGACTTTCCCGTCAGATCAATCTCTTGTCCGTTTACACGAATGACACCAGTGCCGGATGTGATGCCGCCAAGCACTTCGAGCAGTTCAGACTGACCGTTGCCCGCAACACCTGCGATGCCAAGAATTTCGCCCGCTTTCACGTCCAGCGAAATCCCTTTCAAACGTTCAACACCCTTTTCATCGACAACGCGCAGGTTCTCGACCTCAAGCACTGTTTCCTTGGTGGTGGCAGGTACTTTATCCACTTGCAACAAGACTTTACGCCCGACCATCAACTCCGCCAAACCAGCGGGGGAGGTCTCGGATGTTTTGACTGTCGCAGTCATTTCGCCACGGCGCATGACACTCACAGTGTCGGTCGTGTCCATAATCTCACGGAGTTTATGGGTGATTAAGATGATGGTTTTCCCCTCTTCACGCAGGCGATTGAGGATACGGAATAACTGATGCGCCTCGGCAGGGGTCAACACGCCAGTGGGTTCATCAAGGATCAAGATATCC
Organism: Planktotalea sp.; assembly: GCA_024645145.1. Taxonomy (GTDB): domain Bacteria; phylum Pseudomonadota; class Alphaproteobacteria; order Rhodobacterales; family Rhodobacteraceae; genus Planktotalea. Next base: position 425 of record JAHEGL010000467.1, on the reverse strand, counting down.
GCTTGGCGATAGAGCGCTTTGAGGATCTCAACGCGTTGTTGATGGCCTACGCTTAGATTTTCAACAATTGCATCGGGATCAACGTCCAAGCCATATTCAGCCGCCAAATCCGTCAGTGATTGCCGCGCTTTGGCCAAGGATGGGCGCAACATCGCGCCGTCTTCAGCGCCAAGGATAATATTCTCAAGGACTGTGAAATTTTCAACCAGCTTGAAATGCTGAAACACCATCCCGATACCTGCTGCGATTGCCGCTTGGCTGTCTGGGATCAGTGTCTTTTTGCCACCAATAAAGATTTCACCTTTGTCTGCTTTATAAAAACCATACAAGATAGACATCAGTGTCGATTTACCCGCACCATTTTCGCCAATGATCCCGTGAATAGTGCCGGGCATGACACGGACAGAGATATCTTTGTTCGCCTG
>JAHEGL010000456.1 GCA_024645145.1 Planktotalea sp. | reverse complement strand
CTGCTGGGTCGATCATGGTGAACCGTCTGAGTGCAGATGGAGCTTCGGTCTGTTTGCTTGAGGCAGGCCCCAAGGATCGACATCCGTTCATCCATATCCCTGCTGGGTACATCAAGAACATTTACTCACCCAAAATGACATGGAACTTTAAATCCAAACCAGAACTGGCAACCGCAAACCGAAGCTTCCCCTTACCGCAGGGCCGTGTGCTTGGCGGGTCGAGTTCTATCAACGGATTGAATTATGTGCGCGGTCAAAGTGCGGACTACGACAACTGGGCGCAGATGGGCAACACGGGTTGGAGTTACGGCGATGTACTGCCCTATTTTAAACGCTCCGAGCGGCGCATTGGGCCAGGTGACGACGCGGTGCGTGGGCGAGACGGTGAGATGCCGATCACCGATCTTGATCTGATCCATCCCGTCTGTGAGGCGTTTATTAAAGGTGCCGCCCAAATGGGCATCCCGCGCAATCCTGACTATAACAGTGGCGATCAGGCTGGGACCGGATATTTCCAGCGCACCATCCACAAAGGCTGTCGCTATAGCGCGGCCAAAGCGTTTTTGCGTCCAACCCGCAAGCGGCCCAATGTTGATATACGTACCAATGCGCAGGTGGCTGAAATTCTGTTCGAGGGCACCCGCGCCAATGGTGTGCGATATCTGCGCGATGGGCGCGAGGGCAATGCAGTTGATGTGCGTGCACGACGCGAGGTGATCTTGTGTGCAGGGGCGCTGAACACGCCCAAACTGCTGCAATTATCAGGCATTGGTCCTGCCGAAGTTCTTGGCGATCTAGGCATTAAGGTACGGGTCGATCTACACGGCGTCGGTAATAATCTGCGCGACCACTATGGCGTGCGCATGGTATCGACCCTGAAGGGCGTCAAAACTTTCAATTCAATGGCGCAGGGTCTCCCGTTGGGGCTTGAGATTGTGAAATGGCTTTGGGGCCGTCCCAGCCTGTTGTCTGTCAGTCCATCTCTGACACATCTGTTCTGGAAATCCTCAGATGCGCTGGAAACCCCGGATCTTGAATATGTGATGACGCCTGCCAGTTTCCGCGAAGGTACCGTTGGCCTATTGGATAATGTGCCAGGAATGACTGTTGGCGTCTGGCAAATGCGCCCTGAAAGCCACGGGTATGTACGACCTGTGTCGCGCAATCCGTTTGATCCGCCAGAGATAAATCCGAACTACCTTTCTGATCCGCGCGATCAGCAGGTGCTGCTGCACTCGATCCACTTGGGGCGCAAGCTGATGACAACAGCGCCTCTGCAGCCTTGGCTGACAGGCAAAACCAACCCTGATCAAGATCTGCAAAGCGATGACGAGTTACTGGATTGGGCGCGGCGCGAGGGCATCACGGTCTACCACATGATCGGAACTGCTCGAATGGGGCCAGATGGGGATCCGGGTGCCGTCGTCGACAGCCAGCTTCGGGTGCGTGGCCTGCAGGGGCTGCGCGTCGCGGATGCCTCGGTCATGCCTGTCATGCCTTCAGGCAACACCAATGCACCTGTGATGATGGTCGCGGAAAAAGCCGCTGACATGATCCTGGGCAAAACACTTAAACCCGCGGACCTCTGACGGGTTTTCAATCGGAGAGAATACATGAAAACCTACCAGATGTATATCGACGGCGCGTGGACAGATGCCGCGGGCAAAGAGACATTCGAAAGCAAGAACCCCTACACGGGTGCGCCTTGGGCCGTGATCCCTCGTGGGCAGCAAGAGGATGCAGATCACGCTGTTGCAGCGGCGATACGTGCCTTTCGCTCGGACGATTGGACGGGCATGACGGCCACCAATCGCGGACATTTGTTGCGCAAGCTGGGTGACCTGATTGCCGATAACGCCGAGGCGCTGGCCCGCACCGAGGTTCAGGACAACGGCAAACTGTTCAACGAAATGTTCTTTCAGCTGAAATACGTGCCCGAGTGGTTCTATTACTACGCGGGTCTTGCCGACAAAATCGAAGGCAGCGTAATCCCGATTGATAAACCCGATATGCTGAACTTCACCCGTTATGAGCCTCTGGGTGTCTGTGTTGGTATCACCGCGTGGAATTCGCCGTTGTTGTTGTTGGCCTACAAACTCGCTCCGGCGTTGGCGGCTGGCAATACGTTTATCGTGAAGCCGTCGGAATTCACCTCGGCCTCGACATTGGAACTGGCAAAGATCGTGGATCAGGTTGGCTTGCCCAAAGGTGTATTCAACGTGGTGACAGGATTTGGTGCAGAAGTCGGTGCCAGCCTAGTCGAACATGAAGATGTCGCCAAAGTGGCCTTCACCGGTTCTGAAAAGACAGGAAGGCTTATCTCAGAGGTCGCCGCGCGGACGTTCAAGAAGGTGACGCTGGAACTGGGTGGAAAATCCCCCAATATCGTCTTTGCCGATGCTGAAATGGACAATGCTGTAAACGGCGTAATCTCGGGCATTTTCGCCGCCTCGGGCCAAACATGCATCGCCGGATCACGCCTGTTGGTCGAGCACAGTGTCCATGACGCGTTCCTCGACAAATTACTGAAGCTCGCCAGAACCGCGCGGATAGGTGACCCGATGGATACTGACACCCAGGTGGGTCCGGTCACGACCGAGCAACAACTGGAAAAGGTTCTGGGCTACATCGACGTCGCCAAAGGCGAAGGCGCGGAGACCCTGATGGGCGGCCGCAGACCCGACCGGCCAGAGTTGGGCAATGGCTGGTTTGTGGAACCCACCATCTTTGGCGGAGTACGCAACGACATGCGCATTGCACAGGAAGAGGTATTTGGCCCAGTTCTGTCTGTCATTCCCTTTGACAGCGCTGATGAAGCGCTGAGCATCGCCAATGACAGCAGTTATGGCCTTGCTGCGGGGGTGTGGACGCAGGACATTCGCAAGATCAAACATTTCTCGGAACGACTTCAGGCGGGGACCATTTGGGCAAACA
>JAHEGL010000449.1 GCA_024645145.1 Planktotalea sp. | reverse complement strand
GTTTTTATTTTTGGGCTGTTAAAGGTCAAATCGAGCATGCTGTGTATCCACGAAATCAAGAGGTTGTTTGCGTTTTATGCGAGAGGCGCAAAGGGAGCAAGGGGCAGCGAAATGTGGCTGGGTGCGTGAGAAATAATGAAAGTCGTTTAAACTTTGAACCTTTATGTGGCCGTTAAAACTAAGTGACTAAAAGCAGACTGCGAGAAGGGGAAATGTAAGATGTTGAGTTCCGCAACTGTTTGGTTTGATCTGATAGGATCATTGTCACTTATTTTCGTATTATCAATGACATACGGTCACATTCAACGGCTTTTCCTTAGTCAGTATTACGCAGAATTTTTGATGGGGCTCGCGTTTGGTGGGGTTGCATGGGTGCAAATGAATATGCCGTTGGAGCCTGTGGAAGGCTTGATCTTTGATCTTAGAAACGTCCCGCTCGCGCTTTGTGCGGCCTTTCTTGGTTGGCGCGCATCCTTGATTTGTTTTCTTATCGCGGAGGGAACACGTTTTCAGATTGGAGGGATTGGTTTGCCGTCGGCAATATTGGCAATGCTCATTGTATGGTGTGTTGCAGCTTGCTGGGCAAAAGTGACGCGTTCTTATTCAAATCGCAAATTGCATCATGTGTTCGTGCTATCTGTTCTGGTGTCAGCGCATTTGAACGCAGCATGGATTTTGCCAGCAGATGCGCGCGATTGGTTTTTGACGAATGCGTCGTTCCCCTTTGTCATATTAAATGCAATTTCCATCACCCTTGGCGGGTATTTGTTAAACGCGGAGCAAAAACGTATTGCAAAGAGGGACGGATTGCGGCGTCAATTATGTATGATCCAGATCATGGGGCTTGGACGAAGCCAGCGTTTGAGCGTGAAGTGAAACTTCGTGTGAACGCTGGAACGATGGAAACACCTGCTGGACTTTTGATTGTACGCATCCGTCATTCGAATTTTTTGTATTCGATGGTTCCAAACTTTTAGCATGACAAGATCCTTGGCCTTTTGCATATGCGTTTGAAGGATGCCTATCAGAACGCTGACTTGGCGTTTTCGATTGGAGCCTCTTCCTTAGCGATACCGCTCAGTTCGGATCAATACCTTCATAAGAATGAACTTGAGCAGACTACAAAGAGGTTGATGGAAAGTGACAAGTTTCAGTTTTCTGCTGATATGAAAAAGCTCATCATTGTCGATGTTGAAGCGATTGAATGGCCTGTGGATCAAACGCTCGATGAGGTGATCGAACGCGTTAAATCAGGTGTTTAGAAGAACAGGCAAGCTCATCAAAGTGCGACGATAACCGGTGAATCCCATGAAAGGCTTACAAAGAACAAAAGTCGTGCGAAAGTTCGCCCAGGGAAAAATTTGCCGCGCACAAACAATGAGGCGCTGTTTGGGAAAGCCGCATTCTTGATGAACCTAAACCGTGTGAGTTAGTCTAATTATCTAGGCGCGTTGTACGTACAAACCTTGGGGTGTGAAGATCAGCGCATTGCCTTTAAGCATCTGATCTCCAAAGAAATTCACAAACACTTGGTTCGCTTTTTCCTGCCCTTGCTTGAAAAGCGCGTCGATAGAGGCAATGCGCGCTTGATTATCAAAACCTTCCATTGCGTGTCCCCAGATAAGTGGATGCAGCTCGTGCAAATGATCACTCAAGATCCATTGAGCGGCGGTATGGATACTCTCTAGCGCGGCTGAAGCTGCCAAATAGTCAGTGCAACGTTGTGCTGCTTTCGGAATCGAAACGGCTGCAAAAGATGCGAAACGATTTGCGTTATGCTGATCCTCAGAGCGTTCCAAGATATCACGCAGGCCTTCAAGAAAGAATGGCACATCCAAGATCGACGCTGATTTAGGATCTACAAGTAGGGCATCAAAGAATGCCCAAGTATAGGCTCCAACACCCCAAAACATCTTGGGTGCGGGCTGCGGTGCGGCGGGCTTCAAGTTCTAGTGTCGCATAGTTGCCAAACCATTGAGGCAACATATGATGTCCCAAGGCGCGCATGTGTCTTTGTTGACTTGGAGCAAGATCAATCAAATCTTCATAATCATCTGCAGCGCGATCAGCTGCGTCTGGAGAGCCGACCAGAAGGGCACAGCGTGCAGAGGTTACCAGTGGACTGTCTAATTCAATACCACAAAATGCATCAAGCACTTGAGCTGCACGTTTGCAATGCATATCAAACGCTTCCAGATTACGCGCAGGGGTGTGTTGAAGTGCGGTTGCGCCGCGCCACGCGTAGGCGATATCCAAATGTGCCATCGCAACGATTGTCGTAATCACGTGGTTGTTTGGATATTCGCCCAAAATGTCTTCAAGTGCAGAGATTGCGTCTTTCAAAGGGCGATTTTCTTCTGGTGTTCCATCAATTAAAAGATGCTCGGCCAACGCAATCACATCAGAACGCGCGCCTTGGCATAGCAGTTCTGCAATCGGCATGCCTCCACCGGATGCGCGTCGTGCTTTATCTTCTTGAGTAACGATCGTGGTCAAATCATCCCAACGCTCTTGGCGCGCCAAGAACTGCCCTTGGTTAAAATGATAGCTGCGCATCTGCTCTTCGCGGGGTTCTTTTGAGACTGGAATCACTAATAGTTTTTCCAGATCAGGAGCTTGCATATGTTCTTTTGCTTCATAGGTCTGTACCGGTTGAGGCTTTCGCGCAGAAACGCGGGTTCCTGGAAGACGGGCCTTAAGGTTTTTGAGCAGGGACATATTGAGCAGCCTTTGGTATTCGATTGATGCGTTGAGTATGCTTTTGAACCTGCATTCTGGCGCAAACGTGGCACGCAACTGGCAAGAACAAACTGTTTCCAATTCAAAGGTGGACGGATTGCGGCTTGCGGCTTGCGTTTTTGAGCGAAACACTGCGACACTCAATTTATGAAGACATCAAAATATCAGATATTTTTGTCAGTTTTGCTTAGTATTTCGCCGAT
>JAHEGL010000443.1 GCA_024645145.1 Planktotalea sp. | reverse complement strand
ATAAATGGGCATCTGGGATTCACTGTGTGAATCCAGGGTGATAGCTGGCGTGAATGAGCAGTTGGACACCGACGACATACAAGACCACGAACTGGTCAGATTATAACACGGCCCTGAAGCGACGTGGTGCCTTGCGCGGGCAGACAGGATCATTCCCATCCCGGGGACACGAACGGCTGATCATTTGGCTCAATGCGCCAGCGCGAGCGCCTTTACTATGACTGACGATATAATGTCAGAGCTTGAGGGTTTGCTTCCAGTGGGGTGGGCGCATGGAGATCGATATTCTCAGGCCCAGTGGAATGGGCCTGAGGGGTATTGCTAACCTTTAGTCGAGGCCTTTGACAGTGATCTGGGCGTCCGCTGGTGGGGCTAGGACCTTTTGCACGAAATACAGGCCTGCGAAAAGCGCGAGTCCGATCACGTCAGTTATCAATCCGCCGGAAATCATGAACAATGCTGCAAGCACAATGCCAACACGCATGAACCACGCGGCACGTGCCCCGAAGAACCAGCCTTGCACACCTGCGGACAACAAGAAAACGCCGAAGATGGCTGTTGCTGCCGCTTTAAGGACGATGAACCATTCCCCCTGCATCAGGATTGCCGAGCTGTAAAAGAACATGAATGGGACGATGAACGCCGCAATGCCGATCTTGAAGCTCGCCATTGATGTTTCCATCGGGTTGGACCCAGAAATACCAGCGGCCGCATAACTTGCCAATGCAACTGGCGGCGTAATGGCTGAAAGAACCGCGAAGTAGAACACGAAGAAATGCGCCGTTAGCGTTGGAATGCCAAGTTGCACGAGGCCCGGTGCGACGACAGACGCCGCAACTGCATACGCAGCTGTTGTCGGCATGCCCATTCCCAGCAAGATTGCGATACACATCGCAAAGAACAAAGCCAGAAGTTGGCTTACACCTGCAAGGTCAAGCAGAAGCGACGAAAAGCGTGCGCCAACACCCGTCAAAGAAATGACCCCGACGATGATACCTGCACAGGCGCAAACGGCGATGATCTGGATCGACATGACACCGGCAAGCTCGAGCGCTTTGGCTATCGAGCGCAGCCCCATCGGACTTGCACCCAAAGGCGACCAGCCAAACAAGCGTGTGAAGATTGGGGGCAGCCATGACACAACTGCGGCTGCCATCGTCGCAAGTGTGCCCGCGCGAATAACGGAATACCCCATAAAGAGCGCAGCGATGAGAATGATGATCGGGATAAACAGATAAACTTGTTTGACCAGCTTGTTGAACTTGGGCAATTCGTCTTCGCGCATTCCGCGCATGCCGAGCTTGGCCGCTTCAAAATCAACCATAAAGTAGATCGACACGAAATAAAGAACCGCAGGAATGATCGCTGCAATTGCAATATCTTGATAAGGAATGCCCGTGACTTCAGCCATGATGAAGGCTCCGGCACCCATGATAGGTGGCATGATTTGTCCACCAGTGGATGCCGCAGCCTCAATCGCGCCAGCGGTCTTTTTGTGATAGCCAACCTTTTTCATCAAGGGGATCGTCAGGGATCCCGTCGCGACCACATTGCCGGCAGACGTGCCGTTGATCATACCCATCAAGCCAGACGCAAAGATTGCCACTTTGGCGGGACCGCCACGTGCACGACCTGCCGCGGCAAAAGCAAAGTTCACGAAATAGTCACCCACTTTTGATGCCTGCAAAAAGGCAGCAAAAATTATGAACAAGATAATGTATGTGGATGAAACGGCTGTCGTTGGGCCTAAAATGCCTGCATCTGAGTACACATGTCCAAAGAAACGCTGCCAGCTATAGGCGTTGGTCACAGCCAGAATGCCGGGCATCAAATGCGCGGTGAATGTATAGACCAGGAAGACACCCGTGATGATCACAAGTGCAAGGCCCGCTACGCGCCGTGTCAGCTCCATAATCAAGGCTGCTCCGGCAGTCGCTGCGAATGCAACACCAATGGGCACAAACGTAGTGCCGACAGAGTTGCGCGCGGCTGTTCCGTAGATCGAGACGAAATAGATCGCGACAATAACTGCGCAAAGCGCGAGCACCATGTCACCAACCACGAAACTGGCGCGGCTGCTCCGTTCAAACCATCCCAAGACAATTGCGCCAAAAGAGGCTATCAATAGGGGTGTCCCGAACCATGTAACTTCAGTCTGGTATATCTCGGTTCCGGGGAACGCGGCCCAAGTCGTCAAGCCGCCCATTTCGGGCAAAGTGCCTGAGTTGATGAGGTTGAAAAAGCTGATTGCCGTCGCCCCTGCGATTAGTGTGGGCACCAACAGAATAGCACCGAGCAGGGAAAAGAGCTTTGATCGCGCAACCTCTTCATCGGAGCGCGCAAAACTGTGCGAAGCGAACACGAGGAAACCAAGCGCGAGGGCCCCTGCGATGTGAATGATGCGGAAATTCCAAGTCTCAAGCGGAAATTGCGGCAGAAAAGGCAGATCAATACCTGTCATGCCAGACAGGGAAACGCCGTTGAGTGCCAGCATATGGAAAGCTGCGTAAATCGTTGCACAGCTCGCAATGATCAGACCAAAACGACCCTCAAACAGGCGGCGATTGTGCTCTGCGGGTTCGTCGTCAACGCCATCCGCGAGGACTATATCGTCAGTGACGCTACCTTGTGTGCTGGATTGATCTGTCATTGGAATCCCCGTCTGAGGCAGTAAGCGGCGTCGCAATGTGTGACGTGGCACTTAGAAAAAAGGGACCTGCGCCCCTTTGAAAAGGGCGCAGGTTTTGGAGTGTTGAATAGTCAGATTTGAATTTTCTCGCGACGTTTAGTTGCCGTGGATCATAGCGGCGTCGATGGACGCCCCCGCATTTTCTGTGAACCACTTAGCCGCACCGGGATGCCAGTTCATCACAGTGTTGCGATCCCAGAACTCTGGCAAAGACGAACGGCCTGCGCGATGTGCCGCAACCAGACGCTCGTTGT
>JAHEGL010000437.1 GCA_024645145.1 Planktotalea sp. | reverse complement strand
ATCCAAACGAACCAGCTATACGCAAACTGCGCTATGAGGATCAGCTGTCTGCGCTATGGCGGCAACGGAATGGCCTATTCGGAACAAATGATACGCGATGCTATTTCACAAATTGATGTCGGAAAAAGTCCCGAACTTTGGTCAAGCGCACAAATAGCCTCGCCGTAGCGCTCCAAAATCAAGGTATTCGCTCCAGCGGTGAAGACGGCGCTAACCAGCTCGCTCAAGCCGTCGATGCCTATCGAAATGCCATGCGCATCTACACAGAAACGGATCATCCCGTTGACTGGCCCATGACCCAAAACAACCTCGCCAACGCTCTTCGAACCCAAGGCAGTCGCACCAGCGGTGAAGATGGCGCAAACCTCCTTGCCCAAGCCGTCGACGCATACCGCAATGCCTTGCGCATCCGGACAAAAAAGGATCATCCCGTTCAATGGGCCATGGCACAAAACAACCTCGCGGTCACCAAACATGCAATTGCGCAGCACGACACGACAGCAGACCCTAAACCCCATTTCAAAGCAGCACTTGAGCGTGTCGACAATGCATTGCGCGCATTCGACCCAACCCACATGCCCTACAACCACAACAAAGCCACCAAACTCCGCACCCAAATCCTCGCAGACCTAGACGCGCTTTAACCGCTCTTTCCCCGCTCCGCCGCCCTTGCTATAGGGACGCAGACCAAACCCGAGGGGCCTGAACATCATGCGTTACGAGTATAAAGTCATCCCCGCCCCCACGCGCGGCCAGAAGGGCAAAGGCTTCAAAGGCGCTGACGGTCGGTTTGCCAATGCATTAGAGCAGCTGATGAACGAGATGGGCGCTTCAGGCTGGGAATATCAACGCGCAGATACCCTACCATCTGAGGAACGCTCCGGCCTGACCTCCAAAACCACCGTATTTCGCAATATTTTGATATTCCGTCGCGCCATTGAAACAGATGTCGAAGCTTTTGAGCCCAAACTACTTGACCCGCCAAACCCGTCCGAAACTGCCGATGACATCTCTGAAACCGAAGCAGAGCAGCTCGAAGTAGCCGACACGCCGGATCATGAGAACACACACTCAGAGAACGAACGCCCTTAAGCCCCTCCTTCCTCTCTCTTTAAAGTATCCCGGGGGAGTTTGATTTTTAATCAAACGGGGGCAGCGCCCCCATCCCAAACGACCCGCGACCGTTAGGGCACATCCAGATCCAACGCCAAAGCATGGATGCGGCCAATCAACTCAGGCCCCAGCGCGCTGTGCACCAAGCGGTGCCGCGCAATACGGCTTTTCCCTGCGAATGCCTCACTGCGAATGCGCAGGTTATAGTGGCTCTCACCACCCTCTTGATACCCGCCATGACCGCGATGGCTTTCACTGTCATCCACCACATCAAGCGTTTTCGGGGCCAGAGCCGCCTCAAGTTTCGCACGAATTTCATCTGCCTTGGACATTTTTACGAAACTCCCCTTCTAACCTCTGCCAAATCCTCTATTGTTATGACCCTGATATGACGAGGTGAGCAATGCAAAAGAAAAGCGATCCCTTTGGTTTCGATATGTCTGTATCGTCTGCAAAGAAGAAAAATCCGCGTGGTCGTAGAGGGATGTCAGGTGAATCCGAGACATCTCAGCGTGTTTGCACCAAAGATGGTTGCGAGCTTCCGGGCAAGTTTCGCGCCCCCCGCGCCCCTGATGTTCTGGATGATTTCATCTGGTTCTGCAAAGATCACGTGCGTGAGTATAACCTCAAGTGGAACTTCTTCAACGGCACCACAGAGGCGGAGTTGAACGCGCAGCAATCCAAAGACAAAGTTTGGGAGCGTGAGACAAAACCTGTCAAAGATCCCGAAGCAGCCGCATGGGCGCGCCTTGGCATTGAGGACCCGCATCAGGTGTTGGGCGGCAACGCCACTCGTAATCCGGGCAAAGGTAACGCCGCAGGCCGCCGTCTGCCCCCAACCGAAAAGCGCGCGATGGATATTCTGGAGGCCAAAAATTTCTGGACAAAAGCGGAAATTCGCAAGTCCTACAAAGCACTTATCAAAGTCCTGCACCCTGACATGAACGGTGGTGATCGCAGCCAGGAAGAGCAGCTTCAAGAAGTTGTCTGGGCGTGGGATCAGATCAAAGACAGCCGCAACTTCAAGTAAACCATGCGCGAAACCGACCTCTATCCCCCTGTGAAATCCTTTTTGGAAGCGCAGGGGTATGAGGTCAAAGGCGAAGTCGGCAAGCTTGATGTGATGGCCATGCGCGGCGATGAACCACCTGTTATCGTCGAACTCAAGACAGGGTTTTCGCTCTCGCTATTCCATCAAGGGGTTGAGCGTTTGTCGATCTGCGACACGGTTTATATCTGCGTGCCCCGCCCCAAAGGCAAAGCAGGTCTGAAATCTCTAAAGCGCAATCAAACCCTGTGTCGCCGGCTAGGACTTGGCCTGTTGACTGTGCGCGCGTCTGACAACTTCGTTGAAGCCCATGTCGACCCTACACCCTACGTGCCACGCAAATCGAAAAAGAAAACTGCAAAGCACCTGCGCGAATTTCAGCGCCTTGTCGGTGATCCCAACACAGGGGGCTCGACGCGGCAGGGTCTGGTCACGGCGTATCGTCAGGATGCTCTGAAATGTTTGGGTTTTCTAGAAGGCCATGGACCAACAAAAGCTTCCGAAATTGCCAAAATTACCGGTGTGCCGAGCGCACGAAATCTGATGGCGCACAATCACTATGGTTGGTTCGAAAGGGTCGAGAAAGGCATCTACTGGCTCAGTCCCAAGGGACAAGCCGCCCTTGGAGACTATGAAGCAGACCTCGATGCTATCCGTGATTTATACCCTACGCCTGACTAGAAGCGTCGAGTGACTTTCAAGAAAGTTATGCTGCTTTGAAAACCAGAGACACACCGTTCAAGCAATGACGCTTGCCTGTGGGTGCTGGTCCATCATTGCACACATGTCCAAGGT
>JAHEGL010000424.1 GCA_024645145.1 Planktotalea sp. | reverse complement strand
ATAATCGGCAGGGTCTTCGCCTGGCACAACGCGGAAATCCATGCCAAAAATGCAGTCTTTTGCGGTTATATTATGGGCGGTGCCCCCTTCGATCATGCCAGTATGCGCCGTGGTAAAGGGCGGGTTAAACTGCGCGGCAATATCAGATGGAGTTTTCGCCATGTTCTCGGCGTTCACCTCATTGCCCCACTCGATCAGCTTGGCCCCATACATGATGGCATTGACGCCTGTGTGCAAAAGCGAGCTGTGGACCTCGAACCCTTTGACATGCGTCGTATAGCCATGCCCGCCTTTGTGCCCTGTGACGGCCTGCATCATCGATGGCTCGCCGACAATCACGGCGCTGGCTTTGGGCAAAACCTCTAACATGCGATCAATCATCGGTGGCGCACCTGTGCAGCCGACCTCCTCGTCAAAGCTCAGCGCGATTTGCAGCGGACGTTTAACCCCGCGTTTGTGCGCCTCAACCAACGTCCAGATTGCAATTGCGTCAAAACCTTTCATATCGCAGGTGCCGCGCCCGTAGTATTTGCCGTCCTTCTCAGTCACGGTCCAAGGATCAGTGTCCCAAGGCTGACCATCAACAGGAACAACATCCGTATGGCCAGACAGCACGATTGCGCCCTCTTGATCCGGCCCCACATGCGCAAAAAGCGCGGCCTTTTCAACGATGCGACCTTCGGTATCATCATAGAAACGGTGGCACGTGATGCCATGGGAATTGAGATAGTTTTCAACCCAATCAATCAACGGCAAGTTGCTATCCCGCGAAACAGTAGGAAAGCTGATAAGCTTTGTCATGAGCTCTAGGGGCGACAGCGTTTCAACCATCTTAATACCCACTATCTGTCAGCAGAACAAAATGCTCTGGTGTCACTTCAGAGTACTTTGACGGTGCAGGATCATACCCGACAGGATGCATCGGTGACGGGATCGGCTTGAAGTTCAAATCGCGCTCATCTTTGCGCTTGCGCGGGTCAGCGATTGGCACCGCCTTCATCAGCGCTTGTGTATACGCGTGCTGCGGGTTTTCGAACACGGCAGCGCGCAGACCCATTTCGACGATACGACCCAGATACATCACGCCCACGTAATGGCTAACGCGCTCCACAACAGCCATATCGTGGCTAATGAACAGATAGCTCAGACCCAGTTCCGCCTGCAGTTCCATCATGAGATTTACCACCTGCGCCTGAACTGACACGTCCAACGCAGACACCGCTTCATCCGCAACAATCAGCTTGGGGTTCAGCGCCAAAGCACGGGCAATGGCCACACGTTGACGCTGACCACCTGACAACTCATGCGGAAAGCGGCGCAAGAACGAGCGCGGGAGTTCCACACGATCAAACAGCATCTCGACGCGGTCGGTTAGCTCCTTACCCGTCGCCGTGCCATAGTTGCGCATGGGTTCTGCGACTTGATCAATCAGCTGCATCTGCGGGTTCAGCGATGCGAACGGATCTTGGAAGATCATTTGCATGTCCAACCGGCTTGCGCGCAACTCCGATGGGCTCATGTCCATGATCTCTTTACCAGCCAGCGTGATCTGTCCGCTCATGGGTTCCACTAAACGCAGCAACGAGCGGCCCACAGTGGACTTGCCACACCCGGACTCACCCACCAGTGACAGCGTTTGGCCTTTGTTGATCGTGAACGAAATATCCTCCGCCGCATGCACATTCGCGACGACGCGGCGCAGCAAACCACCTGTGACGGGAAAACGCGTGGTCAGTCCGGTGACCGCAAGCAAAGGCTCATTTGTGCCGGGGATCGGCTTTATGTCATCTTGGTCTGTACCAAGCAGTTTCATCGGCTCCGGCGCTGCTTTACCGCGCATCTCGCCTAGCTTTGGAACAGCTGCTAAAAGCGCCTTGGTATAAGGGTGCTGCGGGTTCTCGAAGATTTCCTCGACAGTGCCCTCTTCCACCTTGTTGCCGCGAAACATCACGACAACACGGTCCGCCATTTGCGCGACCACCGCCATATCATGGGTGATGAACATCACCGCGGTGCCCGTCTCTCGTTTGAGACGATCCATGAGGGCCAATATTTCCGCCTGAATGGTCACGTCTAGCGCTGTCGTTGGCTCATCCGCGATCAACAAACGCGGCTCGCACGCCAACGCAATCGCGATGACCACACGCTGACGCATTCCCCCTGACAACTCGTGTGGATACTGATCAAGGCGCTTTTCAGGCTCAGGGATACGCACCTGACGCAAAAGCTCCAACGCGCGCTCTTCCGCTTGCGCTTTTGTCAGGTTCTTGTGCACCCGCAAGCCTTCGGTCAACTGACGACCAACCGTGAACACCGGATTCAACGCGGTCATCGGTTCTTGGAAGATCATTCCGATCTCGTTGCCGCGAATCGTTCGCATGAGATCAGGACCTGCGGCGCGCAGATCCATTTCACCGTCATCTTTTCGATTAAAAATGAGGCGACCGCCTGCAATTTCACCACCGCCGTACTCAACAAGGCGCATCAGCGACAGCGACGACACCGATTTACCAGATCCCGATTCGCCCACAACGCAAACCGTTTCGCCCGAATTGATAGAGAACGAAACGTCCTCAACACCAACCACAGGCCCGTCTTTGGTTTGGAATTCGACCCTTAGGTTCTCTATTTGAGCGATTGGCTGGTCGAGCATTTCATCTTCCCCATTGCATGCAATAAAGAAGGCTACGGTCAGATCACTTGGGATGTCAAAACCTTTCAGCGACGCTTACGGCAACGGTCCAAGTTTCTGTAATGCCCGCGAATTTTCATAAGCAAGACGCTTGCAATTTCCCAAAACTCTGTTTCGATAAAGCTCAGTGGTCGGGGGTGTCTCTTTTGGCTGGGTTGATTTTTGATCAAACCCGCCGAGTGGTCGTTCCCTTGGCTGTTGTCAAAAGGTTTGGGCAAACCCGAACCGTTAAAAATGCTAGATCAATGCCACTATGGCGTTGATTTTG
>JAHEGL010000418.1 GCA_024645145.1 Planktotalea sp. | reverse complement strand
TTGTTTGATCGCCTGATTGCGGATGGACAACCCGCATCCGTGTTTTTGGAATTTACGGCTCTAAGCCTTCCCAATGTGGTGCGCATGGTTTTGCCGTTGTCTGCTTTTGCAGCTTCGGTTTATGTGACTAACCGTCTTGCCTCTGAGGGTGAGCTGGTCGTCATGCAAGCCACGGGCTACTCGCCCTGGCGTTTGGCGCGGCCTATTGTGATATTCGGTCTGATTGTCGGCACGTTTATGATGGTTTTTACCCAGTATTTGGTGCCAAGTTCACTTGAACAATTACGTTTTCGGGAAAACGAAATTAGTGGAACACTGTCGGCTAAGCTGTTGCGTGAGGGGGAGTTTATGAACCCGACCGAAGGCGTGACATTCTACATCCGAGAAATCACGCCGGAAGGTGTCTTAAAAGATGTCTTTCTTAGTGATCGACGTAACACTGATCGCGCTTCAACATATTCCTCTGTTGATGGATTTTTGGTCAATGAGCCTACGGGTCCGAAACTCGTTATGGTAAACGGTATTGCGCAAACGCTGAATGTAGAAACTCACAAATTGACCAAAACCAAGTTCACTGATTTCGCATATAACATTTCGGATATAATTTATACGCCTGGTGCATTGTTCAAGCCGCTTGATCAACGACCTACAAAAGAGCTTTATTTCGCCACAGAACTTGTTAGCAAAGCTTCAGGACAAACGGTTGGCCGCATTCTGGAAGAAGTTCATGGCCGGTTTAATCAACCGATCCTTTGCGTTGTCGCCGCCCTTATCGGATTTTCAACGCTCTTGGTTGGTGGGTTCTCAAGGTTTGGAGTTGGCCGCCAGATCATCGGTGCAATATTGTTGCTTGTGCTGGTGAAGCTTGTCGAAAGTATTGTGACAGATCCAATCCGCGCCAACGCAAACCTTTGGCCGTTGGTCTATGCGCAAAGTGTCTTTGGGCTTGGTGTATCGATGTTGATGTTACGATTGGCAGCACGCCCCCGCCGACGCCGCAAACACGCGTCTTTGAGCGGGGTGACGGCATGATACTTCACTTTTACTTTGCGCGTCGTTTCATAAGAGTTTTTTTGACGACGCTATTAATCTTTTTGGCATTTCTGACCTTGATCGATTTGGTCGAACAAATGCGTCGTTTCAACAGTGACAATGTAAGCTTTACAGATGTTTTCTTTTTAACACTTTTGAACGCTCCTGCAGGTATCTACCAGATTTTGCCGTTGGTGATGATTTTGTCGTCCGTCTCGCTATTTCTCACGCTTGCGCGCACGTCTGAGCTTGTCGTTACACGATCAGCCGGGCGGTCTGCTTTGACCACATTAGCATCACCCATGCTTGTATCCGCTATTATCGGCGTGTCTGCTGTAACGCTCTTCAATCCTATTGTCGCGGCAACGAGCAAACAATTCATCACACTAGAACGCGAATATAAGAACCAAGAAACAAGCACTGTTTCAATTGGCCGCGATGGACTTTGGCTACGCCAAGGGGATGAAGACGGACAAACCGTTATTCACGCACGCTCCGCGATTGAGCAGATGACGACACTATATGATGTGAGTTTTTTGCAATACGATACGTCCGGTCAACCGCGCGCGCAGATTATAGCCGATCAAGCCGTGCTGACCCAAAGTGGCTGGCAATTGCAAAATGCAAAGCAATGGGCATTGAATACAAGCGACAATCCAGAGGAGACCGCGCGCACTGATCCGCAGCTTTTTATTCCAACCAGCTTGACCGAAGAGCGCATCCGCGAAAGTTTTTCCGAACCTTCTGCGGTTTCGATCTGGGACATGGACGAATATATCAACGAACTCGAAGAAGCCGGATTTTCAGCGCGCCGCCACAAAGTTTGGCGCCAGATGGAGCTCGCGCGTCCTTTGTTCCTGATGGCCATGGTGCTGGTAGGAGCTGGCTTTACAATGCGTCACACGCGGTTTGGAAAAACGGGTGTCGCCGTGCTTGCCGCTGTGATGCTAGGGTTCGGTCTCTATTATATCCGTAATTTTGCGCAAATTTTGGGAGAGAACGGGCAGCTTCCAACAATGATTGCGGCATGGACACCACCAATCGCTTCGATTTTACTTGCGCTCGGCCTGTTGCTGCATATGGAGGACGGATGAGCCGCATCGCCCATATCTTGCGTGTCCTAGTCGCAATTGCGCTAATCACATTTTCACATCCTGCCCGCGCGCAGGACGCAGATGCCGCGTTGCTTGTCGCTGATAGCGTTTTGATCACTGAAGATGAGCGACTGGTTGCGAGCGGCAATGTGGAAGCATTTTACGATGGTATTCGTCTTTTTACAGATGAAATTATCTACGATCAAAAGCGTGATGAGTTGATCATCAAAGGTGCCATTCGCCTTTCTCAGGAAAATGGTGACGTGATTATCGCGGACAGTGCTGATCTTGATAGTAAACTCGAGAATGGCATTTTGCTTGGTGCGCAGTACGTCTTGAACCAAGAGCTACAAATTTTGTCTGCACAGACAGATCGTGTTGAGGGTCGCTACACCGTAATGCGCAAAGTCGTTGCGACGTCTTGCCAAATTTGCGGCAATGGTGCGCCGATTTGGCAAATCCGCGCAGATCGCGCGATTCATGATCGTGAAGAAAAGCAAATCTATTTCCGCCGTGCACAATTTCGTCTTTTGGGTGTTCCTGTCCTTTACCTGCCCACCATGCGCATTCCCGATCCAGCGCTCAAACGCTCTACGGGCTTTTTGGTGCCGCGGTTTTTCTCTGATTCAGAGCTAGGTTTTGGGGTAAAGCTGCCCTACTTCATCACACTCGGCGAACATGCTGATATAACAATTGCTCCTTTCATCACGCCAGTGACGCGCACACTAGAGCTGCGCTTTCGCAAAATGTTTCGCCGTGGATATTTGGAGCTAAATGGCGCGGTGTCCCAAGATACACTTGTGCCAAATACGACGCGTCACTATTTAACTGGCTTTGG
>JAHEGL010000409.1 GCA_024645145.1 Planktotalea sp. | reverse complement strand
CAAAGGAATTTATGGATTTTGCACATCTAAAATCGCAACATCTTGCGGCTTTCTCAGGCATTACCCCAAGACAAGCCATTGTGTCAGGAATGTGTCATGCGACTCAATCTCCACCCTCGTATATTTGCGGCGAAGAAACGTGCTTTGATTGAGTATCGCGCTGCTCCCCTCTTTTCTAACTGCAGTTTGGCGTTATATAGAGGCAAACCCAACGTATGAGATGAGCTACGCACGATCATGACCTTTCAGCCGATTATCGCTTCTGGAAATTCTGACGACGACTCTGACACGAGCGTTGTTATTGAAACGCGTCCAAAAACCAAAAAGCCGCCACTTTATAAAGTGCTGCTGTTGAACGACGACTACACGCCAATGGAATTTGTTGTCCTCATTTTGGAGCGTTTCTTCGGGCTGACACATGCGCAGTCTTTTGAAATCATGCTGACGGTGCATAAAAAAGGTGTCGCCGTCGTGGGCGTGTTTAGCCATGAAATTGCAGAGACCAAAGTTGGTCAAGTGATGGATTTTGCGCGCCGACATCAGCATCCGCTGCAGTGTACGATGGAAAAAGAATAAGATTGCAATGAAACACGCGCGTCTTGAACTTGCGCGCAGCGCAGAAATTTTACCCGAATTGAACGGTAAAATTGCCGTTTTTGGTCAGATAGAGCTGGATCGATTGCGCAGTTTGGATGTCACAAACCTGCGCGCAGTAAGCGACAGCGCGGTGACAACCGAAGTTCTGTCATCCGCAGGTATTAATGTTCAACGAAGGCTTGATGATGACACTCTGGATGCTATTGTCTTTGTCCCACGTGCCAAAGCACGTGCTTGGCAACTTATCAGCGCTGCAATTCAGTCTGCGCCAAAAGGCTGGGTGATTGTGGATGGCCAAAAAACAGATGGTATCGAAAGCATCGCCAAAGAGATTGCGCGAACTATTGGAGGCGTTTCAAGCTATTCTAAAGGACATGGTAAATCGATTTGGTTTCGCGCTTCGGATGCGCAGGCTTTGTGCGTGTCAACTGAGCAAGAGCCCAACAAGGAAGGCTTTCTGACTGCTGCTGGTGTGTTTTCCGCAGATGGTGTTGACCCAGCGTCCGCTTTCTTGATTGAAAATATGGCAAACGACCTTTCAGGTGAAGTTGCAGATATTGGAGCGGGTTGGGGGTATCTGTCTGGACAGGTTTTGGCCCAAAATTCCAAAGTCAAAGCGATGCATTTGATCGAAGACAATGCCGTGGCTCTTGACTGTGCGCGGCAAAATGTGGCGGATTCGCGTGCGTCTTTTCACTGGGTGAATGCGCTTACATGGCGACCCAAAACTCTTTTGGATGCGGTCGTAATGAATCCACCGTTTCACACAGGACGTTCTGCAGAGCCTGCTCTTGGCATAAGTTTCATCCAAACAGCTGCGCGTGTTCTAAGGCCTAGTGGTGTTTTATATATGGTAGCAAACGCACACTTGCCTTACGAACCCGCACTCGAGCTGGCTTTTGTTGATGTCACACTTGTGGCGCGGACAACGCGGTTTAAAGTTTTTTGCGCTAAGCGTGGACGCAAATAAATAGTTTTGGATCAGAAACGACTAAAACCTGATCCATAGTAGGTTCAAGGAGCGCCGATGTCTTTTTCAATCGATGGAAAAACCGCAATTGTAACCGGTGCGGCCAATGGGATCGGGCTTGCGATTGCGCGCCACTTTGCAAATCAAGGTGCAAACGTGATGTTTGCTGACATGGATGATGCGCGCCTTGCTGACGAAGTTGGTGATCTTACGGAAGACAGCAACGTGCGATATTTTTCCGGTGACTTGCGTGAAAAACTCACACTAGCAAATCTGTTGTCTGGAACAATTGATGCCTTTGATTCTATTGATATTTTAGTGAATGGATCGCGTCAAATGTTGACCACTTCACCACTTGATGCTGACGACAACTCGATGGACATTCTTGTCCAGCAAAATTTGATTACCAGTTACCGCTTGTCCCAGCTCGTTGCGCGGCGGATGATCAAGCAGGCTCAGGATCGCGACGCAGGGCCTGTTGGATCAATCATCAATTTGTCATCTGTTGCTGCGCGTTTGGCGCGACCTGAGTTGTTGGCCTATTCTGTTTCAACTGCCGCTTTGGAACAAATGACGCGCTCCATGGCGGTTTCGCTCGCATCTGAACGGATCAGAGTAAACGCCGTCGCTTTTGGATCGGTGATGAGCGCTAGCTTAAAAGAAAGTCTTAAAGATAATCAGGAATTTCGCGAAGACATTGAAGAGCATACGCCACTTGGCCGAATTGCTGCGCCGCAAGAATTGGCAGAGGCGGTCCAGTTTTTGGCATCTGACGGGTCCGGTTTTGTAACAGGGCAGGTTTTAACCGTTGATGGTGGTCGGACTTTGCTTGACCCCGTTTGCGCCCCAGCCCATTAATTGAAAGCGAACCAGTGCGGCAAGGAGAACGCGGAAATGACGACTGAAATGCAAGCTGAAAAGGCTCAGGCCGCACAATGGTTTGAAACTTTGCGCGATGACATTGTGTCAGCGTTTCAGGGACTTGAAGACAATCACGACACCGGCCCGATGAGCGATCGTGCCGCGGGCTCGTTTGAGGTCACGAAAACCAAGCGTCATTCCGACGACGGCAGTGATGCCGGTGGCGGTGAGATGAGTGTGATGCGCGGAGGGCGCGTTTTCGAAAAGGTCGGGGTTAATATTTCGACAGTTTTCGGCACTCTTGCGCCTCGTGCTCAGGCGGCAATGGCTGCTCGAAAAGGTATTGAAGGCATGGCAGAAGACCCGCGGTTTTGGGCCTCTGGGATTTCTTTGGTGGCACATATGCAGAATCCGCACTGCCCTGCTGTTCACATGAATACACGCATGTTCTGGACGCCACATGCATGGTGGTTTGGTGGTGGTTCTGATTTAAACCCTTGTCTTGAGTATGATGAAGACACTTCTCATTTTCATAAAACT
>JAHEGL010000407.1 GCA_024645145.1 Planktotalea sp. | reverse complement strand
AGTTGACCGGTGTAAGCTGATCAGCCCTTCGGCATACGTAGCGTTACGTTGCGGCCGCGTTTGGTGTAGATCAACTGACCTTCACCAATCGCGGAAACCCGACCACCGTCAACGCGGTCACCGACCTTAACCTTTTTGTATCGCCCGCTTGAGAGACGCACCAAAGCGCGGCGGCTTGAAGGTTTTCCATAAACACCGATTAAATTTACGCGGCTAAGATTTATCGCGTTTCGCACAGTCGCATTTTTTGCCACTGACGCGCTCGATGGAATGCTCGGTTTGACAGTGCGAGGGGTAACAGCTGCCACCTGTGTTTCTTGCTGCTGGTTTTCACGTTCCGCTTGCTTTTGCGCACGGCTCACCACGCGTGCAAAATTGCGTGGACGCGGAGCAGGCTTGCGTGATGTGGCAACCGCAAGGCGCGTTGCAGGTGTTTGCGCAGCGTCTGCTTCTTCGACTTCTTTTTCCACCTTGGGGCGCAGTTTCGGGCGTATTTTTGCAAGTTCAGCGCGGGAAACGCCCCCGAGCTGGCTCCGCTCTGTATCCTCGACCAGTGTTTCAGGCCGCGTTTTAGGACGCAGCGAAGCAATCGTTCCATTGTCGAGTGTTTCGGTTGGCTCCGCCGTTTCAGGTGTCAGCGCAGCTGTGCGAAGGCGCTCTGGAATTGCTGGGGGGATACGTGCAGGACGCCCCAAAAATACCAAAGCGCCCTCGGGCGTTACCGCACCTTCAGGTGTCGCCACCACAAGCCCGTTTTGATCAAAGTTAAAGTCGGAATTGCCGGACGCAATTGTGGGCGCTGCCGCAATCAACGGTGCAACGTCGCGCGGCTGGCTCAACGGCTCCATCGCAAAAGCGTCCTGTCCCGTGATGCGCGCATCGATAGAGGCCGTATACACATCCTCGAGCGCGATCTTTGGTGGCAGCAGCGGCATTTCCGGCGTCGCGAGCCAAATACCCGTTGCGCCATAGGTCGCTTCTGCTTCTTCGGGTGTAATCACGGCGGGTGCCGGTTCAGGCGCGACTTGAGCTAAGCCTTCCTGAGCGAGTGGAAGATCGTCTGCCAAAATGTCGCTCTCGCCTGTATCCAGAGACGCAAGTTCGATCAGCTCTTCCGCGTTTGGCCCAAGCGACGGGTCAGGGTTTGGCAGCTCCGCAATGGCTTTGTTGCGATCTTGGCCACCGAAGAAACGCGCCAAGCCATCATCCAAGAACACAGACGCCCAAGCGGCGACGCAGACAAGGAACAACAGCAAGACAGCGGTCAAGATAAGCCCAAGTAAACGTGGCTTGCCACCGATTGTGATAGGCTCTTTTTTCTTTTTCGGCTTTCGAGCGCCGAACACGGTCATCCGTTGCTTTTCGTCTTCAACTGACGCTTCAGCGGCTGCGACTTGAGGCTCAACAATAGGCGCTGCTTTCGCTTCGGCTTTTTTAGCGCGCTGCTTCGCCATGAAACTGCGCGCGCCAGAAAGTGCTGCGCCACCAGCAGTGCCCGCGATTGCGAGGGCTTTCGCCGCGACTTTTGCCCCATTTTCTTTTAGTGCATTCGGCTCGTTTGTGACTGGCTCAAGCGGTGAAGTGTTCGGAGCTCTGAGATCGGCGATTGGAGCGCCATCCGCTGCACCGCGCATTGCAGCACCTGTGCGAGGAGCCGCTGCAAAACTCGCGGGCATTGGCGGTATATCATCTTCAAAACCGCCGTCATCAAAAGCAGCACCTGGGCGCAGCGCCAAAAGTTTATCATCCAGCGCATTCTCATCGATGGCAGCATCAGAGACGCCGGTGATTTGGGGCGTTGGTCCTGTTGGAATAGACATGGCAGGGATCGGCGCAGGCGCTTCTGGGGCTGGCGACAATTCGATACTGCGATCCGCACCACCAAGGGGGACAGCTGCTTCCGGTGGGGCCGATACAACAGGCGTAACAGGCTTTGGCTGAGATGCGTCGGAAGCTTTTGTTTCGCTTTCAGGCGCAGTGCGGCGGGAACTAAAGCCTGCCACTGGAATGCTTAACTCTTCTGGTGCTTGCGCGACGGGTTCTGCGACTTGAACAACTGCAATGGCTTCACCCGTCGCAATTGCTGGATGGGCATCTGCGTCAAGGGCCATGATGCCTTTTGAGCGGGCATAGGCGCTTATGCCAAAAGTCGGTTCCTTGGGGAAATTCCCTTGGGTCGTGGCCGCTACAAACCCTATTGGCTCAAAACCATGCTCTGACGCAAAGTTTTCAGCCTCTTGCAGCGTTTCTTTTGCAACCGCTGCGATGTGAACGCTGCCATTCTCATTTGCGAAGTCAAATTCGAGATCATCGACGGGGTAGGGCGTAGCCCCGTCAAGCGCGTGTAGAACGGCTGTTTGCAATGCGTCCTTATCAAGGCCAGCGGCGTTTACGGTTAGATATTTAATTTGATCATCGGGGATGATTAACTTGGTTTGAACAGGTCCACTGCCAAGCGCTACAGCTTTGTCACGTAAAGCCGCCAATTCGCCCGTTAGATCAGCAGAACTAATGTCGACATCGCCCACACGGCCCCATCCAGCGTCTTGCCGTTTCAAGAGCTGAATACCGCTGAACGAAAGCGACAATGCAAAATTCGGTTTCATACTAGTAATTTAGTCTCCCCAATCGCGTACTGGGAGTCGGTACGCGAAAACACGTCGAGTATAGCAGCTTCTTGCCGAAAGGAAAAAGTCTTGCATAAGAGAAGTTTGTGCCCTTTTTCCCATTTCCAGCCCCCACGTTTTTGCCAAGGATATCACGTTCGCCTGCGTCTAAAGCGTATCGCTTGGCACAGTGAGCTAAGTTCATTTGGTTATAAAATTTACGAAAGGTATTACGATGTCATTAAAAAATTGGACTTTTTGATCGTATTTGCGGCAAACACCGTTTTGGCACTGCCCACTTTTGCGCAAACCCAAGGTGTGTCACCGTCTGTCACTGTAATCGGTTCCGCACAAATTAGTGCG
>JAHEGL010000394.1 GCA_024645145.1 Planktotalea sp. | reverse complement strand
CAGTGATAGGTGTCGGGTTTGCCAGCCTCAACCAGCAGAACTTTGTTCTTTGGATCCGCGCTGAGACGGTTCGCCATCAGGCATCCCGCAGAGCCACCACCAATTACGATATAATCGAAACCTGTCGCACTATCTGTCATCTCAGCACCCATCGTGTCCCGTTTCACCGTATCCTCAAAGCCTCATGAAAGGATCGCGGCAAAAAACCTAATGACAATTTTCCTACCACGATAGCAGTATTTTTTATATGGATCGAATCTTCAAGATAAACAACATTTTGGCCTTTGTGACCGTCGCCCGAGAGGGCAGCGTTTCGCGAGCAGCTGAGGTGCTTAGTCTGACGCAACCCGCTATCAGCCATCAAATCAAGCGGCTGAGCGAAGAGACAGGGATCACACTGTTTTCGCGCTCGACGATAGGGCTCAAGATCACGCTGGATGGGAGCGCGATGTTGGAAAAAGCCGAACACGTGCTGCATGTGATGGCGGAATTTCGTCGCCATGCCAGTCAGCGTGTCGGACACGTCAGTGGCAAGTTGAAAATCGGTACAATCGTTGATCCTGAATTCATACGGTTGGGACGTTTGCTCGCGCTTTTGCGTGTGGAGCACCCTGATATCGAAACAGAATTGGTGCATGGTGTTAGTGGCGATATTCTCAAGTGGCTCAGGCAAGGCCGGATTGATGCGGGGTTTTATCTTTGCGCACCTGACGCGGTGGCGAGCATTGGCGCAGGCAGCGAAGATGCGATTCACGCGATCAAGCTGGCAGATTTTACCTACCGCGTGATTGCCCCCGCGGGGTGGCATGCGCAAGTAGAGATGGCAGACTGGAGCACTCTCGCAACCCTCCCATGGATCGGAACGCCCGTTACATCGGTACATCATCGGCTTTTGAGTTCTGTTTTTCGCGATCATGACTGTCAGCCAAATGTCGTCGCTTTAGTTGATCAGGAATCCTCCATGCTAGAGATGGTGCGATCGGGGATTGGGCTTAGTCTGTGTCGCGATTCGATTGCACTGCACCAAAAACAAACGTTTGGTTTAGCGGTCGCGGACGCTGTATCAGTGCCTGCGTGCTTGTGTTTTGTAACCTTGGATCGGCGCAAGGATAGTTTGATCTTGGGCGAAACTCTCAAGCTTTTGCACCGCTCTTGGTAATCATTCAGGCTCCAAACGTCGTGAAAAAATGTGCTTTGGGTTGGCTGTCTGAGGAGCGTTATATTTATTTTTGTTGATTCATTCTCGTTCCATGAGACAGTGGCTCAAGTGCAGGTGGCGAGCGGGTTGCCAAAACCAACGTGTTATCGCTTGGTGCAGACTTTGCAGGAACAAGGCCTGATCGAGGAGGCAGAAGGCGAGGGGCGATATATTATCGGTGACCGCCTCAATCGGATCGCGCTCTTGGGTAAATCTGACGTCGATGTGCGCCGTGTCTCTGCACCGCTCCTTAGAACAGCAGCAACGACCTTTAACGAGACTGTTTTCTTAGCACGTTTTCGCGACAGCAAAGTGGAAATCATCCACGTGGAAACGCCCGAGGATCCGGCGCGCGCGTTCATTCACCCCGGTATTGGTGAGCGTCCTTTACACGCGTGCTCGTGCTCTAAAGCCATTGCTGCATTTGCGGATGAAGAGTTCAGGGACAGTATTTAAATGGCACTTTGAGCGCTTTCAGTGCGCATACGAAGACAACAAAAGAAGAGTTGGTCGCAGAGTTTGAGGTCATCCGGCAACAGGGTTTTGCGGATTGTGATCAAGAGATTGATATCGGCATTTCTAGCGTCGCGGCCCCGAGTTCGGTCGGAAATATCGGGGCGACATTTAGCGTCGGAGCCGTAGGCCCAGTGCGCCGCTTTGGAACGGAGTACCGAAAGAATATTGGCACCCAACTGAAAGATCTTTCTATCAAAATCAGTGCTGCCATCCAGCTATGTAACGTCGCTGATGTTTGACCTTTGGGTTAAGCGTTTCGGCTGCATGACCACCGCCCCAAAACTTGATGGAACGGAAACATTAAAGGGAGGAATTGAAAATGAATGTTAGACCAGATCCGACGTTTCACGCGTCACCTAAATTAGCCATGGAAGCACCGGCAGAGAACTTTGCGTTCACGGTCATGCTTGACAAGGATTCGTCGCAACATGACGGCCTTGCGGTTGTTGATTTGCGCGACGGGTCAGATACTTACGGTGAAATTGTCCACACAGTTATGACTGAAACGGCTGGGGACGAATTCCATCACTTTGGTTGGAATGCTTGTTCCTCTTCATTGTCGCCTTTGTCAGGTCACGCTTTTCTTGAGCGGCGCTATTTAATCGTTCCAGGCATTCGCTCTTCGCGCATCTTTATCTTTGACGTGAAAGAGCCGCTAAAAGCGAAGTTTCATAAAATTATTGAGCCGGAAGAGTTGTTTGAGAAAACGGGTTATTCGCGTCCGCACACCATCCATTGTGGTCCCGAGGGTATTTATGTTTCCACACTTGGCGAAGAAGGCACTGACTGCCCTCCCGGTATCTTATCATGGATTGCGAAACCTTCGAGATTATTGGCCGGTACGAGATGGATCGCGGCGCACAAGACAAGCACTATG
The DNA here is from genome assembly GCA_024645145.1 of Planktotalea sp. GTDB lineage: Bacteria > Pseudomonadota > Alphaproteobacteria > Rhodobacterales > Rhodobacteraceae > Planktotalea. Next base: position 386 of record JAHEGL010000394.1, on the reverse strand, counting down.
ACTTCTGGTGGAACCTGCCACAAGATTACATGGTCAGCTCTGAGTGGGGTTTGCCGCCGCAATACGAAAATGGTGTCGTGCCAGAGGATCTTCTGTCCAACAAATATGGTCATTCGATCCATTTCTGGGACCTGCGCGCACACAAGAATATCCAGACCATCGACTTTGGTGAAAATTACCAAATGGCATTGGAAATTCGCCCGGCGCATGATCCGACCAAATCTTACGGCTTTTGTGGCGTTGTGGTTGATACGACCAATCTGTAAGGTGCTATCTTTACGTGGTGGCGTGATGACGACGGCAAATGGCAGTCCAAGAAGACCATCACCATTGATCCACGCCCCGAAGATCCCGACAATTTGCCTGACTTGCTGAAAGGCTTCGGC
>JAHEGL010000390.1 GCA_024645145.1 Planktotalea sp. | reverse complement strand
TCTTGTTTGTGGGCCAGCCCAAAAGATTGCTCCCATCAAGACGGATATCGCCTGCAACTACGCCTTCACAAATGCCACTAGCCGCTTTGAGCAAAGTGGATTTGCCTGCGCCATTTGCGCCAAGAATGACAACAATCTCGCCTTTGGCAACTTTAACGGACGCATTTTCCAAAGCGCGGTGTTGGCCATAACGGACCGTGACGTTTGAGAGTTCAAGCATAGTCGTCTCCCAGATAGGCTCTGATAACCTCTTTGTCAGACAGCACTTGCGTTGGTGTCCCTTCCGCGATTTTTGTCCCCGCAGCCATAACAACACAGCGATCACACAGGGAGCGGATCGCATCCATGACATGTTCCACAAGAATGATCGTGCGTCCTTCATCACGTAACGATTTGATCAATGTGATCCCGATTTGCATTTCTGTCGGGTTGAGGCCGGCCAACCACTCATCTAGCAGCAAAACCTTAGGGTCACTGGCGAGGGTGCGTGCCAGTTCCACGCGCTTTGTGTCAATGTAAGTTAGCTGGCCAAGGGCCATATCTCCTTTTCCACCCAAACCCACTTTTTCAAGCAATTGATCCGCGTGATCTTGGGCATCTTGCCCCCAACGGCGACGATGGCCAAAGACCGCGCCGGCAACGACGTTTTCACGCACATTCATAGACTGTAGAAGTCGCACAAGTTGGAAGGTACGGCTCACACCTTTGCGATTGATATCCTGCGCGGGCAATCCAGAGATGCGGTTTCCCCAGTGGGAAATGTGACCGGACGTGAGCGGCAGCGCACCAGACACAAGGTTCAACGTCGTCGATTTGCCAGAGCCATTTGGACCAAGCAGACCAACGACTTCGCGTTCGGAGACATCAAAATCCATAGCGTTGACCGCAACAAGACCGCCAAAGCGTTTGGTGACACCCCGCAAAGAGAGAACAGGCGTTGCCATGTTAAAACGTCTCCCTTTTCTTGACCTGATGCATGACTTTGTCGACCAAGCCTGCAAAGCCGCTCGGCAACAAATAAACGATCACGAGGAACGCCATTCCAATGACCAATGTCGTTTGGTTGGGGAAGTTTGACGACACCGCCTCCAGCAAGAATGTGAACGGAATAACGCCAACCAATGGCCCCCACAGGCGTGATGCGCCGCCAAGGAGCGCCATGATGACCACTTGAAAGGACAAGATCGGCGCAAATGCGAGGGAGGGTTCGATGTAGACGTAACGCGGCGCCAGAATTGCGCCAGTCATTGCAGCGACCGCACCCGGCACCATAAACAGCAAGACCTTCGCGCGGGCGGTATTAATGCCCGAATGGGCAGCGACGGTTTCATCATCGCCGATGATGCGCAACGCAAAACCAAGGCGAGAACGACCAATCAACCAACCCGTTAGGAAAACGAGCGCCGCAAGACCCAAAAGCCACCAATAGATGCCCGCTTCATCCAGATCCGTCAGAACGTATAGACCCTTTTGACCCGTATTGTTTTGCACCCAAGTAATGACCTGCCGAACAAGCTCTGCCAGACCCAAGGTAAAGATTACAAAATAGACCCCCGACAAGCGCAAGGTCGCAAGCCCAACAAGAGCGGCAAGCACAGCACCAAAAATTCCTGCAAGACCGACCAGTGCCCAGAACGGGAAGGTTTCGATACCCAAGCCCGTCACGTATGTGCCAACGCCAAAGAATGCAGCTGTGGCCAAGCTGATGTAATGCGTTGGTCCAGAAAACAGCGCCCATGACGTGGCCAGTGTTGTGAACATCGCAATTGTTACGCCGAGCCCAAGCCAATAGCCGTTATCGCCAAAAGGCAGCAACGCGCAGACCCCAAAAGCTAGGATCGCGAGGCAAAGGTTCCGCAGATCTGTTCCTGTCAGGCTCATGTCGGTTTCTTTCCGAACAAGCCTTGCGGGCGGAACAGTAAGATACCCAAGAACATAACATAGGCCGCAGCAAGGGTGAGACCGGGATCAAGCAAGCTCGCCACGACTGTCTCTAGAATCCCGAGCAACAACGCAGCGACGATAGTCCCTCGTACGTCGCCTACACCGCCCATAATAACAATAATCAGCGCTTTGAGCGTGAAAACAACGCCCGTGGACGCATCCAGTGTGAGATATGTTGAAATCAGCGCACCGCCAACGGCCGTCACAGCGCCACCCAGTGCAAACGCGAGCGCAGATAGATGTTTAACGTCAATCCCAACCAAGCGGGCCGACGTGGGTGCTGTCGCAATCGCACGAATTGACAGGCCCGGACGGGACCGATTGAGCCAAAGATAGAGCGCGCCGCAAATCAAGACTGCCATCACAAAAGACAACACACGGTTCGCGCCATAGGTATTGCCAAGCAACTCAACAGACACCGCCATAAAGCTGTAAGAAAAATAGTCGCCACCAAAGAAGCTAAGCATCAGCCCAACACCAATGAACGAAAGGCCAAACGTCGCAAGAATACTGTCAGTTTCCAGCTGACCGCGGGTCTTGGCGCGATTGACCAAAGGTTGCAGCATAATGCGGTAGATCAACCAATTCAGCGCAAATGCGATGGGTGCGACCAAGAAGATCGTCAGGATCGGGCTTAGTTGGGTAGCGGTGTAAGCAATAAAGGCGAAGTAGCCACCAGCCACCAAAATTTCACCGTTGGCGAGGTTCATAATTCGCGCAACGCCGTACTGTAGGTTCAGCCCCATCGCAATGAGCGCGTAGGTGCCGCCAAGCAAAATACCTGTGATCAGAATGTCCAAGGTGGTCTGTCCTTCGTTGATCAGTTCGGGGCGGCGATGACGCCGCCCCGTGTGGGATTACTCCCAGCCTTCTTTCAAGATGACAGGCACAGTGCCGTCACGGCCACGAGATGCGACGCCTTTAAAGACGCCACCTTGCCACTGACCCACTGTCCAGAAATTGGCATTCGAGTTGTTTTCATCAAAGCTGATGGGCCCAAGAATAGTCTCGAATGTGCTTTCTTTCAGGTGGGCT
>JAHEGL010000384.1 GCA_024645145.1 Planktotalea sp. | reverse complement strand
AATCGGTCCCCCAATAAGGGTCAAAGAGCGTGGCTGTGCTTTGGGATCCTGTTCCGCCAGATAGGCTGTTGCTGCAAGCGTCAACGGAGCCGGTTGGCAAACTGCGATCACATGCGTATCTGGTCCAAGTTCACGCATGAAATCAACAAGGTAGAGTGTGTAATCCTCAACATCAAACTTGCCAGCAGACACCGGAATATCGCGCGCATTGTGCCAGTCGGTAACGTAGACTTCTGCGTCACGGATCAGCGACTTGACCGTAGAGCGCAGTAGCGTTGCGTAATGGCCGGACATCGGCGCGACCAGCAAGATCTTGCGCTTTATTGTCTCGCGACCGGTCACTTCAAAATGGATCAAATCACCAAATGCACGCTCAACGACGGGTTTAACCTCGATCAAATGATCGCGCCCATCGTCGCATGTAAAAGTATCAAGGCCCCAGTCAGGTTTCACGACCATGCGCTCGAAAGAACGCTCTGTCACTTCGCCCCAAGCGCCAAGCCATTGCAGCGCAGGATTTGGAACCATCGAAAACATTGGATAGGCCGCCATGGATCGCGCGGTTGCTCCCAGCCACTGGTTGGTGTTCCGCATGGTTTCCATCATGTCGTAAGTTGCCATATACTTCATAGTCTATCCTTGCCTGCAAAGGGCCAATTCTGGGGGCTGTCGAATTCGCCGCTTTGCCCTTAGGTCAATGCGGGGGTACACTCACCACCATCATGCTGCACAGCAGCGAGAATAGGTTGGAAAAGTTAAGATGACAACAAATGAGACTCCTACAGGGCCAGATTCACCTGAAATGGCAGCGAACCTAGAGAAAATCGAAGCGTTGTCAGAGCGGCTCATCAAAGCGGTTTCATCGAAATCAAAATCGAATCCCGCGCTGAGTGGCCCGAATCAAGAGCTCTTTTTCGACGCGATGACCGCCTACATGAAAGAGGTCATGGATAACCCTGCGAAGGTGTTTGAGCATCAAGCCGCATACTGGGGTAAGTCGGTTAAACATTATGTCGAAGCGCAACAGACTCTTGCGAAGGGCAAGTTCGAAGCGCCCAGCGATGCATTTGAGGGCGATCGCCGCTTTGCCAACCCTTTGTGGAATACGCATCCCTATTTCAACTTTGTGAAACAACAATATCTGATCAATGCAGAGGCGATTGCCCAAGCGGTTGAGGATACCCAAGATCTCGATCCAAAAGAAAAGCAGCGCTTGACCTATTTCGCACAGCAGATCGTCGACATGATGGCGCCAACGAATTTTCTGGGGACCAACCCGGATGCATTGGAAAAGGCGGTCGCCACAGAAGGGCGTAGCCTTTTGGACGGTCTGGAAAACCTCGTAAGCGATCTTGAGGCGAATGATGGCGAGCTGATCGTCAAGCTCGCTGATGAAAAGGCATTCCAGCTTGGCGAAAATATCGCCACGACGTCGGGCAAAGTGATTTATCGCAACAAAATGATGGAGCTCATTCAATACGCTCCGGTCACAGAGACGGTGCATGAAACGCCAATCATCATGTTCCCGCCGTGGATCAACAAATTCTACATTCTCGACCTCAAGAAACAAAATAGCCTGATCAAATGGATTACAGAGCAGGGATACACCTTGTTCGTAATCTCTTGGATCAACCCCGATGACAGTTACGCAGAGGTCGGTCTAGAAGACTACATAGAGGACGGCTATCTCACGGCGCTGCGTGAGGTGAAGGCAATTACAGGTCAAAAACAGGTGAACTGCATTGGGTATTGCATCGCCGGAACCACGCTGAGCCTTACACTATCGCTGTTGAAAAAACGTGGTGACAAAAGCATCAAGTCGGCAACGCTCTTTACCGCTCTGACGGATTTCTCTGATCAAGGTGAGTTCACGCCGTTCTTGCAAAACGACTTCATCGATGGCATCGAAGAAGAGGTGAATGAAAAGGGCTACCTGCGCTCACATATTATGGGCCGCACGTTCAGCTTCTTGCGCTCTAATGACCTTGTCTACACGCCTGCGATCAAAAGCTACATGATGGGAGAGGCACCGCCCGCCTTTGACCTTCTCTATTGGAACGGCGATGGCGCGAACTTGCCAGGTAAGATGGCTGTGCAGTATTTGCGCGGCTTGTGCCAAGCCAATGACTTTGCTGAAGATGGCTACACATTGATGGGCGAAACGCTCAGTCTCAAAGATGTGGATGTGCCAGTCTGCGCTATCGCCTGTGAGACAGATCACATCGCCGCTTGGAAAAGCTGTTATCGTGGTGTGCAACAGATGGGCAGTCGTTCAAAAACGTTCATTGTCACACAGTCAGGTCATATTGCGGGCATCGTTAATCCGCCGAGCCGTAACAAATATGGTCACTACACCAATGATGATATGAAGCTGGACCCCAATGAATGGTTTGAGAGCGCAGAGTTCACAGATGGGTCATGGTGGCCACGTTGGGAATCATGGTTAAAGAAGCGCTCTGGCAAGCAAATTGCTGCAATGCAGCCAGGAGATTCGGAGCATCCAGTTTTATGTGATGCACCCGGAACCTACGTAAAACTAAGTGCAAGGCGCTGATTTACCTTAGGGAATTCAATATTTGCTGCAGTGCAGAATAACACTTGCAATGCTGCGCTGCGGCATCTATAAGTCTCTTAGTTGAAAACAGCGGGGTTGGCCCGCGAGTTAGGCAAGAGGATTTATATCATGGCTAAGACACAAGATTTTTCCGCAATCATTAAAGACATGATGGGCGCATTCCCAGTAGACACAAAAGCATTGGACGACGCGTTCAAAACAACTGCGACACTCAACGAGAAGCTCTCCGCAGTTTCCGTAGACGCAGCTGAAAAGTCCGCAGAGCTTTCCACAGCTTGGGCAAAAGACACATTGGCGAAATTCGCTGACTTCGCAAAAGTAAAAGCAGAGCCAGCAGACTACGCAAAAGCGATGACAGACATGGCGTCCGCATCCGCTGAGTCTGCAGCAGAGCACGTTGCTTCTTTC
>JAHEGL010000377.1 GCA_024645145.1 Planktotalea sp. | reverse complement strand
AATTTACTTACGTACTCATTTTTTCTTTCTTTTTAAGCCTTTGTAAACAATTCTTTTTTAGCACACAAAAGCATACCGTGCAGATCAGAGCTGATTTCATCGCTTCGAAATCAAAATGATACGAATGAATGCTACTGATCTAAAAGAATCACACACAGAACGACGACTCAGGAGCGGCAATCACGCCCTTACAAAAAGCAAAACCACCCTGAACAAACATGATCAGGGTGGTCACTTTCGCACGTAAACGACTATGCGCAGACTAATAAGTTCTAAGTTTTACGGTCTGGATCCGGCCTGCGATTTATGCCGCTGGGGCAACCATTGTCACACCAACATTGCCAATCCCCTCAATAACAACATCAACCGCCATGCCCGCCTTTACGGGACGTGCACCAATGGAGGTGCCGCAAGCGATTAAATCGCCGGGGTTGAGCGTCATATCCTGAGAAAGACAGCTCACGATCTGCTCGGGCGGGAGGATCATATCATCCGCTGGATAAGACTGCCGCTCCCTCTCATTGACCAGAACTTTGATCGTCAGCGCGCGCCAATCAACGTCTGTTTCAATCACTGGCCCAGCAACACCAAACCCATCAAAACTTTTGGCGCGTGTCCATTGGGGAAATGATGGATCTGCGTTCAAAACATCAAGCGATGTAAAATCGTTGATGCAGGTATATCCAAAAATGAAATCACTCGCTTGTTCTGGCGTGATGTTCTTGCACGTTTTGCCGATCACAATCCCAAGCTCACCTTCAAAGACGACGCGTCCCGCTGATGTTGGCAACGTGACCTCTGCACCCGCTCCGCTAAGGGATGTGTCTGTTTTGCAAAAATACAATGGATGCGCAGGGTGCTCCATACCGCCCTTTTCAGCCGCAGCTTTGAAATTGTTCCAAAGACCAATAAATTTACCCGGCACGACCGGTGCAAGCAAAGTAAGATCGCTCAACGCGATTGCATCACCTGTCTCTGTCTCTGATCCAAGCGACGCCTTTGGGTGTAGCATTTCATCAACGATGACACCTGTTATTTCCGTGCCGTCGGCTTTTTGTGCGCGTGCCCATTTCATACAGATATCTCCCGTTACGTTGAAAAGTAGTGCCATCGCTCAATCGCGTGCTCTGGATAACGTTGCGATAATTGCTTCCTGCGATGCAATCCGTTTTTTGATGACTGTGATCCGCTCTACATAGTTCCAAACCTTTGCCCCGCAAATCCATTAAAGGAAAAGTGTATCCTTTTGAAAAAAACCTGCTACCTTAAAACATTCAAAGTTTAGAATATATTGGATTGTTTCATGAAGTTTGCTACACTCGCGATGGCTTTGTCCATCAATCTTGGTTCAACCCTTCCAAGCCAAGCAAAAGTCTTGGATGTGCAAAAAGTCACAGATGGCATCTGGGCGCTTGTAGGGCCCCTTGAGCAACGCAATGCAGAAAACCTCGGCAACAACGCTACCTTTGGACTGATTGAAACGACAGACGGTGCAGTGCTCATTGATCCAGGTGGCAGTGAAAAAGGGGCTGCGATGATTGATGATGTCGTAAAGGAATTGACCGATCAGCCAATTCGATACGTCGTCAATACAGGTGGTCAAGATCACCGTTGGATTGGCAATTCCTACTGGCGAGCAAAGGGCGCAAAAGTCATCGCCGCCACAAGTGCCGTTGAGGATCAGCAAGATCGCGCTTCATTGCAAATGACCATCCTGTCTCAATTGATCAAAGACGGTCTGGACGGCACGACAGAGGCTTACGCAGATATCACCTTTGACGACACCTATACTTTGGAATTGGGTGGTAAAGTTCTTGAAATCCATCACCCCGCAGCAGCGCATACTCCGGGTGACAGTTTTGTTTGGTTACCAGACTCCGACACGCTGTTCGCAGGCGATATTGTGTATGTCGGTCGTGTGCTCGGGATAATGAGTTTTTCCAATTCTGCTGAATGGGTCGACGCGTTCAAAGCTATTGAGGCTCTGAACCCAACGCATCTCATCCCTGGTCATGGCCCTGCGACAAACATGGACACCGCGCGCGCAGACACCTTTGATTATCTCGCAAACCTGCGTCTTCAGATCGGTAATCACATTGATGCAGGTGGCGACATCATCGGATCTGTGGATGTCGACCAATCTGCCTTCGTCTATTTAGATCAGTTCGATGCACTTGCAGGGCGCAACGCACAGGCTGTGTTTGAACAGATGGAATGGGAATAGATCAGCCATAAAGAACCAGTCGGATGGCGTAAGCAACCAGCCCAAGTGCCGCGACGCTTGCGAGCCAGATCGCTATAAACCATCCGACCCTTTTGAACGAGGCTAAGGTCATCAATGATACCCCTCTTCCGGATCAATTTTGCCCCGAAAGACCCAATAGGCATAGCCGGTATAGACCAAGATCATTGGCACTAACACAACGGTCCCAACCAATGCAAAACGCAGGCTTTCATCTGGCGCGGCCGCTTCGGCAATCGTCAGGCTCGGCGGGACGATGTTGGGATAGAAGCTGATCCCGATACCAATGAAACACAAAACAAAGATGCTAAGCGCTGCAAGAAACGGCTGGCCATCTTTGCCTGCGTTAAGACCCGTAAACAAAGCCCAGGCCGCCGCAAAAATCGCACCGGGCATAATGACGCTAAAGATGCTCCCGGGCAGGTTAAGCCAGCGTTGAAAATACTCCGGATCCTGAAAAGGCGTCAGTATGCTCACCACCCCAATAAAGGCCAAGGTTCCAGCTCCGAGGTACCAAGCGTAGTTTTGCATACGCCGTTGCAAGGAATCTTCGGTCTTTAAGATGATCCAAGTTGCGCCCAACAAGGCGTAGCCGACAACGACAGCAACCCCTGTGAGGATCGAAAACACGCTCAGCCAATCCCACCAACCGCCAGCGTAAGCGCGATCTGCGACTTCGATGCCTTGGACCAATGCACCAAGTGCAATACCCTGCATGAACGCCGCGACAATGGATCCGCTGAAGAAA
>JAHEGL010000372.1 GCA_024645145.1 Planktotalea sp. | reverse complement strand
GAGCGAAAAGTCGGTGCCCAAAATGACCATGGTCAGTGCCCCAAAGGCAGGTGGGGCGATCAGCACACGCACGTTCATTCCGCATAGGTGTCATAAAACGATTGGTGTGCTGGGCGCAGTGAGTGTTGCAACCGCTTGCTTGATCGAAGGCGCGCCAGCATATGACTTGGCGCAGCGCGGCGAGGGGTGTGAGCGCACTTTGTCAGTTGAGCACCCGAGCGGTGAAATGACAGTCGTTGCCACGTTAGAGCCAAATGGCGATGTGAAAGAAGCAGCAATCCTGCGCACCACGCGTAAACTGATGGATGGGGAGATATTCGTATGACCGAACAAAAGATGGATGCTGATTGGCTGGAGTTTCACCCTGACCCCAAAGCGCCTGATTTCAAACTGCCCGCAGAGGCTGTTGATGCACATTGCCATGTCTTTGGACCGTCCCCAGAGTTTCCGTTCGCGCCCGAGCGTAAATACACCCCATGCAATGCTGGCAAAGATCAACTATACGCATTGCGAGATCATCTCGGATTTGCGCGCAATGTGATCGTCCAAGCCACGTGTCACGGCAAAGACAATAGCGCCATGGTCGATGCGTGTCGCAGCGCAGGCGATCTTGCGCGCGGTGTTGCAAGCATTGGCGTTGATATCACGCGAGAAGAGCTTGCCGAGATGCACGAGGCGGGTGTGCGCGGCGTGCGTTTCAATTTTGTGAAACGTCTGGTTGATGCGACGCCGAAAGAAGTCTTCATCGAAATCGCTGAGAAGATTCAAGAATTCGATTGGTCTATCGTGGTGTATTTTGAAGCGGCGGACCTTGAAGAGCTTGAGCCGTTTCTCAAACAACTTCCCGGCATTATTGTTGTCGATCACATGGGCCGCCCTGATGTGAGCAAAGGCGTGGATCATCCAGACTTTGAGCGCTTTGTGAAGTTAATGGAAGAGAATGCTAATATCTGGACGAAAGTGACCTGTCCTGAGCGTTTGACGCAAGCAGGTGCGCCTTATGACGACGTTGTGCCGTACTACCAAGCTATCGTAGATCGGTTTGAAGATCGCGTGCTTTGGGGCACGGATTGGCCGCACCCAAACATGAAATCGCATATGCCAGATGACGGAGCTTTGGTAGATTACATTCCACGCATCGCTCGTACTGAAGCGCAGCAAATGAAGTTGCTCGTGGATAATCCGATGCGCTTGTATTGGGGCGAGTAACTTCTCTTTTATGAGCGCGAATCGGGTGCGCCTTTGCGCGCTCGTGCGGCGCCTTTTCTCGAAGTTACAGTCATGTTGGCGGCAAGTCCTTGCCTTAACAGGACAAAATAGGGCGTGTTATCGCAGTGTTTTACAGCTCAGACACACTTCATGCTTCCCTGTCGCGTGAAATCTCTTATAGTTAGTGAGCGTCTTTTCTTGCACGTTTGGGCGGAATAACTAGGGGAATTTGACTATGATACGCTCTGAATTGATCCAAAAATTGGCGGACGAAAATCCACATCTTTATCAACGTGACGTGGAGCGTATTGTTAATACGGTATTTGAAGAAATTACAGATACTATGGCGCGCGGTGATCGCGTTGAGCTACGCGGTTTTGGCGCGTTTTCTGTCAAAAAACGCGATGCACGTGTTGGCCGTAACCCCCGCACAGGTGAATCTGTACCTGTTGAAGAAAAACATGTCCCCTTCTTTAAGACCGGCAAACTCCTCAGAGACCGGCTGAACGGAAAGTAACCAATGCGCTATATTAAGTATGCTTTGCTCGCTGTTATTGCAGTGATCCTCGTTTGTGTGTCCCTTGCAAATCGCGAAAGCGTCCAGCTTGAATTGTTGCCAACAGACTTGGCTCAATTGCTGGGCATGGATTACGCGATCACGCTTCCATGGTTTGTCGTCATCTTTGGTGGTGTGGCGATCGGCCTGTTGATCGGCTTCCTTTGGGAGTGGATCCGCGAGCACAAGCAACGCGCAGAAGCCGCAGCGCAACGCCGTGAAATGGATCGTATGCGTCGCGAGATTAAGCGTCTCAAAGCAGACAAGCATGAAGGCAAGGACGACGTGCTCGCGCTTTTGGATGAAGCGAGCTAAGCGTAAATGCCTGTTCTTGTTGCTCCGGGTGTAGGAGCGTCTTCGCACGTGGGCGAAACATCGGTTAAGATCTGTGGACTGACGTCGCTTGCTGACGTTGAAGCGGCGGCTGTTGCGGGTGCGAATTACGTCGGTTTTGTCTTTTTCGAGAAATCCCCGCGCAATGTTACGGTTTTTCAGGCAGGTGCTCTTGCGATTGAGGTGCCAATGGGCATCGCTAAGGTGGCTTTGGTTGTAAACGCCACCGATGCAGAGCTTGATGAGATCACAAGCGCAGTTCCTTTGGACATCTTGCAGCTTCACGGTAAAGAAACACCTGAACGCGTTGCTGAGATTAAAGAACGCTATGGTCTGCCCGTGATGAAAGCAGTGGGCGTCGCAGACGAAAGCGATTTGCCAGCGCTGGAGTCGTATAGCGCTGTCGCTGATCAGCTTTTGATTGATGCAAAACCACCCAAGAACGCGGATTTGCCAGGCGGCAACGGGCTAGCGTTTGACTGGCGTCTGATTGCTGGTCGCGAATTTAGCGTGCCGTGGATGCTTGCGGGTGGTTTAACGCCCGAGAACGTGGCTGAAGCCGTGCGTATGACAGGCACGCAGCAGGTGGATGTCAGCTCAGGCGTTGAAAGTGCGCCCGGCGTTAAAGATGCTGCGCGCATTCGTCGCTTCATTGAGGGCGCGCGAAGCTAACTGAAAAGCGTTCTGCGCTTTACCTGCTCGCCGCTAATCGCTACCAAACGCAGAGCTTTGCGGGAGATGTGACAATGGCTGACGATCTTTTCAATTCCTTCATGAATGGTCCTGATGAAAATGGCCGTTTCGGTGATTTTGGTGGACGCTTCGTATCTGAAACCTTGATGCCACTGATCCTGTCACTTGAGGAAGAATACGAAAAAGCCAAGACTGACGAGAGTT
>JAHEGL010000366.1:1261-2996 GCA_024645145.1 Planktotalea sp. | reverse complement strand
CACAGAATTTTAGTTAAGTAAGCGATTGATAATAGTGGCCGCGTTGCACTCTAGTGGGCTCCGTTTTGCCCCGATTGAAAATCCGCGAAACACGCTTCTATCCATTGTTTTACAACATTGAGCTTTGGGTCTTTTAACCGGCTCTCATGTGTAACCAGCCAAGCTTCACGGACGGTCGACGGGGTGTCCGGCATCCGCTCTAATTCAGTGTCCCCATTGGCAATCATCTCAGGAAGCACCGCCGCTACCTTAAGCTTTTTACACGCATCCAGCGCCGCTTTTTGATCAGTCACGCGCAAGATCGGCGGAGTCTCGAAATAGGCACCGGCCATTTTCACTTCGGGAATCCAATCAAGCTTTTCTTCACGCCCGATCCACTCGGTTGCTCTGCCCCCTTTGGGACAGAAAAACGAATATTTTAGATCAGATAACTTTTTAGTATGAAGTCGGCCTGACGTGGGCCGCGCAAGACGGATTGCAACATCTGCCTCACCAAATGCTAAACTCAAGTTGGCGTTTGAGCTATGCAAATTCAATTTGATCGCAGGATAGTTCGTATGAAAGTCATGCAAGCGCAGGAAAAGAATTGTCCGGTTTATAAAATCCAAACTTGTAATCATAATTTCGCCTGAGTGCTCTCCAGAGATGTACCCATCCCCCAAGTCAGCAATCGACTTCTCAAGCCTCACACCAATTTCAAAAAGCCGACGTCCAAGCGGCGTCAAAACCCATTGATTGTTGGTCTTTACCACCACCTGCTCGTTGAGCCGCTCAGATACAGCCTAAATCTTGCGCGAGACCGTTGTCGCGCTTGTGCGAAGTAAATCTGCCGCGGCTTGAGCGGATCCCGTCCGCTCCAATGCGAGCAAATATCGCAAGTCATCCCAACTCTTGTTGATAACTGTCTCCCGACACTATCGTATCCCCAATAATCTTCGCTATAATTAAGTAAGCCTAAACACCAAGCAAATATTTAACGCAATTTTGCAGAGGTGGCCGCGCAACTATCGCCCAGAATAGGACCAGTGGGCTACTTCAAGCGCAAATAACGAAGAAATGGGCAATTTTGGTGAAATCCTGAAGGGACGCGGCAGATTTTTCGACTGCCTTCGCCGATTTGCCCTTCCGATGAACCACATCGCCGCGCTCAAATCGACTTGTCAGACGCAAAATCTATCTCGCGCCAGTGCTGCGTGATGAATGTCCACAGGCCCTAATAAAAGCTCTGTGGGTCAATATCGATGCTCAAACGCACATGTGTTGGCACCTTAACTTGCTTGACCCACTCTTTCAGCGCGCGCTGCAACGGCGCGTTCTTGTCTGCTTTCACTAACAAACGAACGCGATGTCGGCCACGCACCCGCGCGATGGGCGCAGGGGCCGGGCCAAACACTTGGGCTCCAATCTGTCGTAACGGACCATCCATCCTAGCGAGCGCAGCGCCTAGGTCAAACACATCCTGCACATCGGGCGATGATAAAATTATACCCGCCATCCGCCCGTATGGAGGCACAGTCGCCGCGCGTCGTTCCTCGGCTTCTGCTGTCCAAAACCCGTTTTCATCACCGGCCAAAATGGCACGAATAACGGGATGGTCTGGTTGATAGGTTTGCATCAACGCCGTGCCGCTGTTCTGCAGCAACAGCAGTTGCAGGCTGAAATAGCTGCTCGAGAGAGCGAATTGGCGGCCTACGTGAATGAGGTTAAAGCCGAGAAATATGCAGCGATTGAGGAG
>JAHEGL010000366.1:679-1251 GCA_024645145.1 Planktotalea sp. | reverse complement strand
TGGTCTGGTTGATAGGTTTGCATCAACGCCATGCCACGTTTGCTCGAACGCCCAGCACGTCCTGCAACTTGGCGCATCAATTGAAACGTGCGCTCCGCCGCGCGCAAATCGGAGCCTTGCAACCCAAGATCAGCATCAATCACACCGACCAACGTGAGCAATGGGAAATTGTGCCCTTTTGCGACCAATTGCGTCCCAATTATAATGTCCGCCGCGCCTTCTGCGATCCCAAGGATCTCTGCTTTTAGTGCGCGCGCAGAGCCGTACATATCAGAACTTAGCGTTGCGATACGTGCATCAGGGAAAAGCTCTGCAGCTTCTTCCGCCAATCTCTCGACGCCCGGGCCAACTGCAGCAAGGCGATCTTGTGCCTCACACGATGGGCAAGCCTCAGGCATCGCTTTGCTCTCGCCACATTGATGACAGATAAGGCGTTTCTGAAACCGGTGCTCTACCATTCGGGCGTCACAATGATCGCAGCCAATCTGATGTCCACAGGCCCTACAGATTGTCACCGGTGCATAGCCACGTCTGTTGATAAACAGCAAAGCCTGCTCGCCAGACGCTACACG
>JAHEGL010000366.1:0-664 GCA_024645145.1 Planktotalea sp. | reverse complement strand
AATCGCGCGCATGTCCGGCATTACCGCGTCGCCAAAGCGTGACGTCAGATCAATCCGCGCATACTTACCCGCCTCTGCATTTGCCCAACTCTCAAGGCTAGGCGTCGCGCTGGCTAAAATGACCTTAGCATTACAAATGGACGCACGCAAAACCGTCATATCGCGCGCATTATAAAGAACGCCATCCTCTTGCTTGTAAGACGTGTCATGTTCTTCATCGACCACGATCAATCCAAGATCACGAAACGGTAGAAATAGAGCAGAGCGCGCGCCAACAACCAATTGCGCACCACCCTGAGCAACCATTTTCCAGGTACGTCGTCGCTCCGTCATCGTGACGCCTGAATGCCATTCTGCTGGCTTCGCGCCAAAGCGTTCTTGCACGCGTGTCAAAAACTCTGCCGTCAAAGCGATCTCAGGCAAGAGCACCAAAGCTTGCCGGCCTTTGCGCAAACACTCTGCAACTGCTTCTAGATAGACTTCCGTTTTGCCCGAACCCGTCACACCACGCAGCAAGGTTGTACCGTACTCGCCAGACTTTATGCCTGCGCGCAAAAGCTCTGCTGCCTCTGCTTGATCTGGTGCAAGCGCTTTGCTCGGCATGTCTGCATCCAAACGCGGGAACGGCAAATCGCGCGGCGTATCTTCTTCGTATACAGCGCCG
>JAHEGL010000364.1 GCA_024645145.1 Planktotalea sp. | reverse complement strand
GTTTGAGACACGTGATTTCGGTCTGCGCGTCGGTATTCAATCAGCGTTTTAGACCAAAACTCACCTCGGCCTCCCCTGAAATTCACTCGACAGTGGCGATTCTGCCGCTACTCTCTTCGTGAGCTATTACAGGAGAGCGAACACGATGAAATATCTGCACACGATGGTGCGCGTAAAAGACCTTGAGGCGTCAATGGACTTTTATCGCCTGCTTGGTCTGGAAGAGACGCGACGCATGGACAGTGAGCAAGGGCGCTTTTCCTTGATTTTCATGGCACCGCCCGATCAACACGAATGCCCGGTTGAATTGACTTACAATTGGGACGGGGATGATGAACTGCCTGTTGACTCGCGCCACTTTGGCCATCTCGCCTATTCGGTGAAGAATATTTACGAAACATGTCAGCACCTTATGGACAATGGCGTGACGATCAACCGCCCTCCTCGCGATGGGCGGATGGCTTTCGTGCGATCCCCAGACAATATCTCTATTGAACTTTTGCAAGATGGCGACGCTTTGGAAGCTGCGGAACCTTGGGCCAGTATGGAAAACACAGGGCACTGGTGATCCGGCCTGCATTAACCTTTGGCGGCGCTCTCATTAGCGCCGCTTTTGCATCCTCCGCTGAGGCCGCATGCCGGCTTGCTTTAATATTGGCGATGGATGTCTCTTCTTCGGTGTCTGACGATGAATATCGTTTACAACAGACGGGCCTGGCGGCAGCACTTATGTCAGAAGATGTGCTGAGCGCGATTTTGGATACGCGAGAAGGCTATGTTTCCCTTGCGGTTTATGAGTGGAGCGGGCGTAATCAACAAAATTTAATCTTGGATTGGATCGCGTTGACGGATCGCGCAGCAGTAGCAGCGGCTGCGGGCAGCATACTACAAAACACACGCAGCTTTTCTAAGCTCCCAACCTCGATGGGGTTTTCGTTGGGCTATGGTGTCGGGCTCTATAAAAACGGGCCACAATGTGATCGTCGCGTCATCGATGTTTCAGGTGATGGCGTAAATAATGACGGCTTTGGCCCACAAACCGCCTATCGCCATTTCCCCTTTGAGGACGTGACTGTAAATGGCTTGGTGATCAAAGGCAGTGATCCAGAAGTAGAGCTGTTTTATGAGCACGACGTTCTAAAGGGTCGTTTCGCTTTTCTTGAAGTTGCTCAAGGGTTTGAAGATTTTGAGAGGGTGATGACGCGAAAGTTGTTTCGTGAAATCAGCAACTTGATGGTCGGAGACGCATCGCAACTGATGCGCGATTTGAAGTTATGAAGCTTCTGGCGTTTCTGCTGTCGCTTGTTGTGGCGCTACCCGCTTTTGGACAAGAAGGCTGTCGTCAGGCGCTTGCCCTTGGGCTTGATGTTTCGGGTTCTGTGGATAGTCGTGAATACCGCATGCAAATTGACGGTCTTGCTGCCGCGTTGAGTGATCCTGAGGTTTTGGATATTTTGCTTGCCATGCCTGCCGCACCCATTCGATTGGCCGTATATGAATGGAGCGGTCCGCAGGATCAGATCTTGCTTTTACCTTGGACAGACCTGAGCGATCAAAAGACCATCAGTGATATCATCGCGCGATTGAAAAGCACCCAACGCTCGCCAGCCGAGCAATCCACTGGACTGGGTCGCGCGATGTTATTTGGCACAGCGCTTTTGGAACAACAGTCTGAATGCTGGACCCGCACGCTTGATATTTCGGGCGATGGAAAGTCCAACAATGGACCGCATCCAAAAGACATAGAGGATGCGCAGTTTGATGGCATTTCGATAAATGCTTTGGTGATTGGAGCCGATTCACTTGATCATGGTGATGATCGCCAAGATCAAATTGGCGAGCTTTCATCCTATTTTCGGGCCTATGTGCTGCATGGCCCGACAAGTTTTCTGGAAGTCGCGCTTGGCTTTGAGGATTATGAGCGCGCGATGATCCGCAAGCTCAAGCGCGAGTTGGAAGGTATGATGCTGACCCAAGACAGCCCATGAGTTCACCTAGTAAATGTAGCGAATCTGATCTGTCCAATATCGTTCCATCCGTTTGAGCGACCCCGTAATTTCGATCAAGCCCTCTGGACCAAGCACACCTTTGCTTTGCAATCCTTCTGCGTGACGCTCAAACAATTCGGATACGATATCGCGGACTTCGCGCCCTTTGGGTGTTAGTTTCACCCGAACAGAGCGGCGGTCAATTTCGCAACTCTGGCGATGCATAAAGTCCATTTCGACCAGCTTTTTCAGGTTATAGCTAACGTTGGACCCTTGATAGTAGCCACGCGATTTTAGCTCACCCGCAGTGACTTCGTTTTCGCCGATATTAAAGAGAAAAAGCGCCTGAACTGCGTTTATTTCCAACATGTTGAGGCGCTCGAACTCGTCCTTGATCACATCAAGCAACAGCCTGTACAATCGTTCAACCAGCGCAAGCGCTTCTAAATAACCCGTTATAAAACCTTTGTCTGATCCTGTTTTCAACTCTGGTCCAGATTTCAACTCTGACTCGACAAGACTGTGCATGCTCATTGGCTTCTCCGATATTCTGCTCACGGAGGAAGATGAGACAAATTTGCAAATATTCCGTTAAAGTTGGTCGCCAATCAGTTTTGAAATGTCTGCGCAATTTGAGACAACATAGCTGCAAAGCGCTCTGGGGGCGTGGTTTGACCCGTTACCCACGAATATAGGTCCTGATCATTTTCTTCCAACAGCGCATCATAGAGTGTTATTTGCGTTTCAGACATGTCACTCAGATGATCATCTGCGTAGGCAGACAAAATGATGTCCATCTCTTTAATACCACGGCGCATGGAGCGCATTTTGAGACGTTTAATGCGGGATTCGGGCGTTTCAGACATCAGATTTACCTCAATGCGCCGCGCAGGCGTTTTTCTAGACGGCCGAGCTTTTCAGCGGATTGGTTAATCGTCACGCGCAAATCACGCATGTCGCGCAACAACTCACCGAGATCAGATTCGCTTACAGGGGCATCCGCGTTGG
>JAHEGL010000357.1 GCA_024645145.1 Planktotalea sp. | reverse complement strand
GTTGGATTGTGGGTGCGGTTTTGAAGATGGTACCACATGCGATCTGTTGTCGGCGGCTTGGTATTCTTACGCGAACACGCAAGTCGACGTGGATGCGCGTGATTGGATGGGCCGATTACCTGATATTATCACCTTTTCTCAAAGGGGTCGTAAGACAGCGCTTTTGCATGGTGGTGTCACGGACGTAGCGCGGTTTTTGTGGAGCGCATCGCCCGAACAGGATTTCTTGGAAGAGCTGGATGCGTTGAATATTTTATGCGGTGATGTTGATGTTGTTATCGCGGGTCATTCTGGCATCGCATTTGAGCGCGAAATCGCAGGGGTGCATTGGATAAATGCAGGCGTGATTGGAATGCCACCGCATGATGCAACACCGCAGACTGAATTCCTGCGCATTTCTGACAGCGGGGCGTATCGCTTTGAAAGATTAAGCTACGATGTTGATGCGGCGATCCGCGACATGGAAGAAGCAGGTCTTGTGCAAGGCTATCATGAGGCCTTGCTTACAGGTATCTGGCCGTCAGAAGATGTTTTACCTCAAGAGCTTAGGCGCTAATCCTCATCCTTCGCCAAAGGATGATGGGTAAGGACCAGCTCTTGCAAGCGCGCCTCTAAAACATGTGTGTATATTTCTGTTGTGGCGACATCAGCGTGTCCCAGAAGTGTTTGGATCGAGCGTAGATCTGCACCGTTTTCTAAAAGATGCGTCGCAAAAGCATGGCGCAGCGTATGTGGCGTGACCTTTGCGGGTGAAACACCTGCATGTACCGCCAGTTCCTTGATCAAGATGTAGAACCGATGCCGCGTCAAATGCCCTTCTTTGCCGCGAGAAGGGAACAAAAAGCGAGAGACGGTCTTGCCCTTCAAACGCGCGCCATCTTGAGTGTCTTCCCAAAGGACAAGCCAAGCTGCCAACGCATCACGCGCAGGTGGGGAAAGCGGGACCATACGTTCTTTGTCACCCTTGCCCCGTATAAGCAGCATACGTGGGTTTCCGCGCGCTGCCGCAACCGGCAACGACACCAACTCGCTCACGCGCATCCCAGTGGCGTAGAGCAACTCCATCAAGCAAGTATTGCGGATACGATCCGCTTTAGAGCGCCCTACCGCGCGCGCGGCGGCAAGCAGGCCATCAACTTCTGCCATACTCAACGTCTTGGGCAGTCTTTTTTCCTTGCCCGGCCCAGCAATCTGAATGGCTGGATTATCGTCCCGCCAGCCTTCTTCGAAGCCAAAGCGATAAAGCTGTTTGATTGCGGAAAGGCGACGCGCACGCGTGGATTTAGCCAAACCTTGAGCATCGCAATAGATCAAATAAGCTTCGACATCATCGCGGCTTGCTGTGTCAAAACTCACGGACTTACCAGAAAGCCAACCCGCGAAGTCTTTGAGATCTCGAGCATACGCGAGTTGCGTGTTGTTCGCAGCACCAAATTCGGCGGCTTGAGCATCTAAAAACGTGGCGATCCAGCGCAGATGATCCTGTGTGGGCATCACCCTTGATCTCTCTGGCCAAGGAGCAAAACCTGCAGCGCTGTACGTCGGGCGGTGTCTTCCAGCCCAACGCTGCGCAAGAAGGCGAGACCACTTTGCAAGGCGGCAGCGTCTCCTGCAGCCCCCGAAGCGGTCAAGGCCATCGCGCGCAATATTGCTTCGCCAAGACGGTCATCTGCCACCATTTCGCTTAATCGAGCAGGGGCACCGGATCCGCTAAAGCCAGCTTCAATGGCTGCGCTTATAGGCACCGTGCTATCTGCTTTCGGCTCACCAATCGCGATACTCTGGGCAACTTTGAGCGTCGGATCGTTTGTTTCGCGTTGTGCGGCGCTTTCGTAATCAGGCGACAGCAGCGCGATGCGTAAAATAAGATCTGTATCGGCCCCCGTGCTTGGGACGCGGAACAAGGCGTCTGTAAAAAGCGTTGCAACGGGCACTTCCAGATCGATTTCTTCTACCTTCGCCCAAGCGCGCTTGAGTTGCTTGCGGATTGCCGTTGGATCACCAGATTTCAGCGCTGTTTCAAGAAGTTGCATCGTCTCTACACGGTCCCAAATACCACCCGATGCAGAGGGAATGCGGCTGGTATATATACCAAGCAATCGATTTTCCGAGATTGCTCCGATACGCGCCAAACGTTCTGCGGCATCAAGCTGCGGCTTCCAACCTGCGTCGCCAGAAAGGTCTGTCGCCGTAAATTCGCGCGGAAGCGATGAGGTGGGCAGGCTTTCCCCAATTGCTTCGAACAACCTGAATTGCAAAACCGTAGGCCGCTGTGGAACCGCTGGCACGGTGTCGAACAACTCGGGATCCAGAAAGCCCTCAAGCAGCGCAACGTCCACAGGTTTCAAGGCACCAATGGCATCCGCGGTCGCGAGCATGAGCGCTGCGTTGTCCCAGTTCCGTCCGAGTGCATCGCAATAAATACGCTGTGCGAAGTCACGGCTCAGGCTTGGTTTCGCGCGCAACGCCGCGCAAGGGGCCGCTGCATCGCCATTCAAAAGGGCCACATCAAAATAAAGTCCGAACAGTTCGACGTGCTCGGGGTCTGCGCGCTCAAGAAGGGCAGTTGCAGGGTCTAACGCTCCAAGGCCCAGCAGCTTTTGAACCCTTGCCTTTATAAAGCTCTCGCCTTGATCTGTTTGCGGCGGATCAGCCTCTGCCAGCAGCAGCGTGTAAAGCAATGATTGAAGGGCTGGGTATCGCTCCACATCAAGCGCCGTCATTAAAGTGTTCAGCGTATCGACGTCGCTACCTTGCCAAAGTGTCCGCGGCAAGCCGGTTACGTTGCTTGGCAGCAAGCCCGCAGCTGCGCGCACGGGTGCGCCGAGCGGGGACACGGTCATTTGCGGTGTGACCACTGATCCGGCAACTTCGGGCTCGTCAATCACCTCTGCTTGGGACAGTTCGCTGAGCGGCACAACAATCTGCTTGGGCCGCTTTTCCAGCCATTCAATCGCTGAAAGTGGGTCAGTGGCCAACGCTGGCATGCACAGCGTTGTGCAAGATCGGA
>JAHEGL010000356.1 GCA_024645145.1 Planktotalea sp. | reverse complement strand
CGGCACTAATATTCCTGTGTTGGAGTATATCTTCGACGAAAAAAATGCACCGCTCCCTGATTTAGGTGGCATCCAACGCACTTTGTCTAAGCGTCACCGCCACCGACGCGCGTTGACGCGGATGCTGTTTGAATATTTCGAGGCAAACAGACTGATTGTCTACATGGACCCAGGCAACTTCTATCTCTTGGAAGATTTTGGATCAGACCGCTCAGGCACGCGCATTCTCGAGGTAGAATTCGATTATACAGGTGAATTCTTAATCGGTCACGCCAAACGCATCGGACTTGCGGGGGAGCAAACTTCTGAGGACACATTGCAGCGTTTCTTACCGACTATTCGCAATGAAATTGCCTTTGAACAGGATCGCATGCACGATGCCAACTTCGACTCGCTCTACACAATTAAGGAGAGCGATTCAGCGCAGGAAAACGCAGCACCTTTGGCCGAATTTCTTGGGGTAAGTCCTGAGAAAGCGCAACAGATCGCAGATACGCCTTACCTCTTTTCAGACTGATCTTTTGCGCAGGAAACGGGTCGCTCCAACGGTCTGAACGCTCTTAACTGACACACTCAGAATAGGAGCAGAACATGTCATACATTTTCATTGGAATGCCGACAAAAGATGCCAAAGCTTTTAGAGCAGGCGCAGCAGATGCTTACTCGAACGCACCAGAACATGGGATTTCAAATGGCATTGGCATGCCCTGCCGTCATTGTTTGAAAATCATCCCGAAAGACGAAGCTTACCTTGTTTTCGCGTATCGCCCCTTTGAAACGCTTCAACCATACGCAGAAACAGGACCTGTTTTCATTTGCGCAAAAGACTGCACCGCAACGCGCAGGAGCGACATCCCAGAAGTGTTAAGGGTCTCACCTGAATATTTGATCAAAGGCTATACTGCAGATCAACGGATCAAATATGGAACGGGAGCGATTGTCCCTGTTGCAAAAACAACTGACAGTCTCAAAGAGCTGCTCAGCGACGCTAAACTTTCATTTGTCGATGTGCGCTCGGCCAAAAATAATTGTTGGCTTACACGTGTAAGGCGCACAGCTTAAGTGCTGCGCGTCAGCTCCAAAAACACATCCTCAAGATCAGCTTGTTCGGTGCGTACATCGCGGATCGTGACACCTGCGGTACGCACCGCTTGCAAAACTGCATCCGCGCTGGTCTGGCTGGCGCGGTAACTAAGACGCAAAGCGCCTTGGCTGGTTTTGGTTAGCTCGATCCCTTGCGGCACCTCAAAGAGATCTGTCGGGCTATCAGGCTCAATCACCATCGTCTTTAGATCGATGCTTCCCAGCAAATGCGCTGTCGTATCACGCGCGACGACTTGGCCATGATTGATGATCGCGATCTCGTCGCACATTTCTTCAGCTTCTTCGAGATAATGCGTCGTCAGAACAATTGTCATGCCCTGCTCGTTCAATTTGCGCACATTGGCCCAAAGCATTTGCCGCAATTCTATATCAACACCAGCGGTCGGTTCGTCCAACACCAAGATTTGTGGATGGTGCACCAGTGCCTTACCCAAGAGCAAACGGCGGCGCATGCCACCAGATAAGGTGCGTGCATAAGCATTGGCTTTGTCCGACAAACCTACCAGTTCCAGAATCTCATCAGAGCGGCGTTCCGCTTTTGGCACGCCATAAAGACCAGCCTGCACATCTAAAGCCTCACGTGGCGAAAAGAATGGATCAAGATTTAACTCTTGGGGCATAACGCCAATCGATGCGCGCGACTGTCGTGGGTTCACGTCTTGATCGAAGCCCCAAATAGACACAGTGCCAGACGACTTTAGAACCAACCCTGCCAAGATATTGATAAGCGTCGATTTGCCTGCACCATTTGGTCCGAGCAAACCAAATATCGAACCTCTTGGAATAGCCAGATTGATACCTTTCAGCGCCTCTTTTGCCGGTGCCCCTTTGCTGCCCGAATAGGTTTTATGCAGATTGGTGATTTGAATGGCATCTTGTATCACAGGCTTTTACTCGCTCTTGCCGAATGGGCTGTCTTGGCTCATAACGCCTCTATCGCGATCACCCAAAAAAGGGAACACACCGAAATGAGCACCCCTGCACCAGAGACCAAAATTGTCGATAGTTTTCGCATTGCGTGTGATGGCGGTGAAGGTGCGTTAGGCCATCCTCGCGTATGGCTGCAAATCCCCGATCAGCATGGTTGGGTTGAATGCCCTTATTGCGACGCCAAACTTGTGCATAAGGAATTTGAAGGAAAAGTCTAACAGACGTCCTCATCTTCGAACCTAGCAAGAAACACTACCTTCCAGCCCATAGCCCGGATCTGGTTGCATAATTGCGACAAGAGTTTCGCCATAGTTGAACCCTGACTGTCCGCATTTTGGCAACAAAAATGCCGAGGCGACTAACAGTTAATGATTAAGAAACAGTTAGTAACTTTTTCTTGAGGCGTATCGTTAAGATTGCCATGATTTCGACACAATTGGGCTGCACAAGCTCAAAAGTTTGGGTTCGGGGGAACGTCACTTGGAAATTCTATTTATTTTGTTACCACTTTTGTTGGTTGGTGGATTGTTTGGCCTGTTTGACGGTGGGGGCAGCGACGATGGCACCCAAACCGACGTGATGCCAGAGCCAGAACCGGACCCCGTAGACCCAGGCCCCGATCCTATTGACCCGGCCCTCTTCCAATTCCACCTATCCCTGGTCTTGCACCAGTCGATGGCCTGATCGGAAATTCCTTGGCCAACACCTTAACTGGTACAATCGGCGACGACCTCATATTGGGTCGCGGTGGCGCAGACGCGCTTGACGGACAAGACGGGAACGACACAGTGAATGGCGGCCCTGACAACGATACTTTGATTGGTGGCGTAGGCAATGACCTACTAGAAGGCCTCGATGGCGACGATAGCGCGGACGGTGGCGAAGGCGACGACACGCTGATCGGCAATTTTGGCTTTGATACCTTGAATGGTGGCGCAGGCAATGACTCAATTAACGGCGCACGCGGACAGGATATG
>JAHEGL010000353.1 GCA_024645145.1 Planktotalea sp. | reverse complement strand
ATGAAACACAGGTCCTTCGCCGCAATTTGGGCATTTGCTTTTCCAACCACGTCGCAAAGCGGGCCAGAGCGCGCGTTCATCTTGTTGTGGCAGAGTGTGAGCAACCATAGTGCACCTTTAAAATTAAGGGTCTTTCTTGCTTGTCAGTATGGCATGAAAATGCTGATAGAGCACAGTGTTTCCTAACGTCGCAGCTTGCTCCCTCCCAGAGCGGACGAGCGACTGGCGAAAAAAGTTGAAAAAATTTCGACGGAAGTCTTGCGCTGATCCGTTTGACCCCCCGAAGCAGGCAGGAATTGCTTGTTGAGCACGGCCAAACGGCCAAGACATAAATGGAGTAACCAAATGACAACGATCTCACATATGACAGCGCGTATTGCTTTGACAGGTTTGGTCATTGCGACAGGTTTCGCAGCGAATGCAGCTACCGATGGTGACAGCAAAGGCGGCAAAATGCGCCATGAGCGCGCATCTTTCAGCACGCTTGATACAGATAGCAACGGTGAGTTGACGCGCGAAGAGATGGCGGCCCATGCCAAAGTGCGTTTTGATAAAATGGATGCAAACAGCGACGGTCAGCTTAGTGCAGACGAGCTGGGGCAGTCTGGCAAGAAACGCGCTGAAAAGCGTGCCGCAAAGATGATTGAACGCGTTGATGCGAACGACGATGGTATGATCAGCTTTGAGGAAATGTCCTCTGGTAAGATGGGCAAACGCCAGACAAAAATGTTTAACCGGATCGACGCTGACGGTAACGGCTCGCTTTCAGAAGAAGAGTTTGCCAAGCTTGGTGAACGTCGCGGTGGCAAGAACAAGCGTCAAAAGGCTGGCGAATAACCCTTTGCGCTGATTAATTTGTCCGCGTCATATGGCGCGGGCAAATACAAGTTGACTGATTGGACCTATAAAGACGCGCATAAGCATGGCTTTGGATGATCTCTCGGATGTAAGTGATGATACGCTGTTGCAGCTTTATGCGAATGGCGATCAAAGCGCTGCGCGTTCTTTGACCCTGCGCCTTGCGCCGCGTGCCTATAATCAGGCCTATCGGATGTTAGGTTTGCAAGCGGATGCAGAAGATGTTGCGCAAGATGCGATGATGCGCGTTTGGAAAATTGCACCCGAGTGGCGCACGGGGGAGGCCAAAGTGACGACGTGGCTTTACCGTGTTGTCGCCAACCTGTGCACGGATCGTTTGCGCAAAGCGCGCGCAACGTCGCTTGATGCGATTGACGAACCGATGGATCCGAGCCCAAGCGCTGCGGATGATATGCAAACGAACGCGCGCAATGATGCATTGCAAGCTGCGTTGATGGACCTACCTGCGCGCCAACGCGAAGCCGTTGTGTTGCGCCATATAGAAGAATCGCCCAACCCGCAGATTGCCGAGCGGATGGAGATCAGTGTCGAGACAGTAGAGAGCCTGACGTCGCGTGGAAAACGCGCGCTGACGCAGATATTAAAGGGGCGCAAGTCCGCCCTAGGATTTGAAGGAGATGCGCCATGAGTAAACGTATGCGTGACACAGATGATTTAGAGGTCTTTTTTGAGGCCGCAAAATCTTCGCCACCAGCGCCTTCAAGCGATTTTATGGCCCGTGTTCTAAGTGACGCAGAAGCAATGCAGCCTGCAGCGCTTGGTGTGATGCAATCCATGCCGCCTCAACAAAGCAGTCTTAAAGATTTCTTTGATGCTTTGAGCGATGCGATTGGGGGTTGGCGGGCCTTTGCAGGGCTGGCAACGGTTGCTGTGACAGGGCTGTGGATTGGCATCAGCCCGCCCGCAGGATTGATTGAGCCTTTTGGCTCTGTCCTTGGCACCGATACGAGCGCTTTGTCTGATGCGTTTGAGTACGGCGACGGTTTTGATTTTACGATGTTTGAGGGATAAGCGACATGAGCGATCCAAAGAAGCAAGCAAACAAGCCACCCAAGCCGTCAAAACGGTTTCGCATTTTGTTGGGGCTTTCACTCGCGCTCAACCTCTTGGTGGTTGGAGCCGTTGTTGGTGTGATTGTGAAGAGATCACCGTCAAACAGGGGGCCTTCTGGGGTGCGCGAAACCGCCTTGCCCTACGTAGGCGCGTTCGAACTCGAAGATAAGCGCGCGATGCGCCAACAGATGCGCGCACGTTTGCCTAAGCGACAAGAAACGCGTGCAGCGATGGATGCAGGATACCGTGAATTTGTCGAAGTGGTACGCACCGAACCTTTTGATGCAACGCGAGCGGCAAAAGTCATGGAAGAACAGTTTGAACGTGCGGGGCAATTCCAAAGGGTCGGGCGCGAAGTTTCTATCGAGCGTATTAGTGAGATGAGCCCAGAAAAGCGCGCGGTTTATGCCGATCGCTTGGAGCATCGGCTTGATAACCCAAGAAAGCGCAAGACGCGCAAAGAGCGTTGAAGCCAGCGGCGAATTAGCTCAATGTCTCCCTGAGCAATTGGGGAGTGCAAAACATGGCGATGTCACGCGAATCTGCAGAAGTCTTTGCGCTCAATGCGCTGGGATGGATCGTGGGTCAGGAAGAGGATGTCTTGCCGGCATTTCTTGGCGCAACGGGCTCCAGCGAAGCGGATATTCGTGAACGGGTCGCTGACCCTGAGTTTCAGCTATGTGTGCTTGATTTCTTAATGATGGATGATCAATGGATCATTTCGTGTTGTGACGCGTTGCAAGTGCCTTACGAGCGCGTCGGCGAAGCGCGCCAAGCGATGCCAGGCGGTGCAGAGATGAGCTGGACATGAGCGGCGTATCGGACGCGATCAAAGCCATTTTATTTGACAAAGACGGAACGCTTTTTGACTTTCGCGGGACATGGGATGCTTGGGCGGCGGGCTTTTTGCCAGAACTGAGTGGTGGCGACGCTGAAGTGCTTGCTGAATTGGCGCGGGTGTTGAATTTTGATCTGAAATCGCAAGCCTTCTTGCCTAACTCCTTGGTTATTGCAGGAAGCAATCGCGAAATATCTCAGGTGATCGCACGTGTTTTGAAGCGCGAAGATATTGCGATGGTC
>JAHEGL010000344.1 GCA_024645145.1 Planktotalea sp. | reverse complement strand
GGTCAGATTGATCCGCCCAATTTTGGGCAATTTGTTACAGGTAAACCAACCCAGAAATGCCGTCGCACCGGGCCCTTTGACCACGTGCTTCGTAAACGCAGTCGCATCAATCAGGCCAACCCCTTCACGGATCGCTTTCGCTTCCTCAACCGCATGCTCCCACCACGCGCCACGACGGAATGAACGCCCATCGTGGTCGAAATTATCAGGCGCATCCAAAGGCCCATAATAGTTCGGACGCTCCCACCCATTCACAAAGCCAAACTGCGCGCCACGTGCTTTCTGACGGTCATAAGCAGGGGCTGTCCGCAATGGACGACACGCAGGGCGCTCCTCATCAGGGTGGTGCAAAACATAGACGTGATCGTAGCACTCTTCGTTCTTGCGCGCGGCAAATTCGGTTGTCATCCAATCGCCGTACCGCTTGGGATCGAGCGAGGCCATGTCGATCTGCGCCTCCCCCTCAACCATCATCTGCGCGAGGTAATATCCAGCGCCACCAGCCGCGGTGATACCGAAAGAAAAGCCCTCAGCCAGCCACATATTACGCAAGCCAGGTGCAGGACCAACAAGCGGATTGCCGTCAGGGGTATAGCAAATCGGCCCGTTAAAATCATCCTTCAAGCCGCTCTCTTCGCAGGACGGCATCCGATGGATCATCGCCATATATTGATCTTCGATCCGCTCAAGATGGAGCGGGAACAAATCGGCGCGGAAGCTATCCGGCACACCATGTTCAAACACCGCCGGTGCGTTCTTTTCATAAACACCAAGGATCCAACCACCGCGTTCCTCTCGCACATAGCTTTGCGCATCCGCGTCGCGGATTACTGGATGCTCTGGATTGCCATCCTTGCGCCATTGCTGAAGTGCGGGGTCAACGTCAGTGACAATGAACTGATGCTCAACAGGGATCGCAGGAATCTTGATGCCTAGCATCTTGGCAGTACGCTGCGCGTGGTTACCAGATGCGGTCACAACATGTTCTGCGGTGATGACCACCTGCTCATCAGACGCGATCAGATTACCGCCCTTTTCGATCATCTTGGAGCAGGTAACATTCCAATGCGTGCCGGTCCATTCAAAGCTATCCGCTTGCAAACGGCGGACAATCTCAACACCGCGTTGACGCGCGCCCTTGGCCATCGCCATGGTCACGTCCGCAGGGTTAATGTAGCCATCCGTCGCGTGGTACAAGGCGCCCTCAAGCGTTTCTGTATTGATCAAAGGCCAACGCGCTTTGATCTCGTCAGGCGTCAAGAATTCGTAAGGCACACCACAGGTTTCCGCAGTCGAGGCATAAACCATGTATTCGTCCATACGCTCTTTGGTTTGTGCCATGCGCAAGTTGCCAACAACCGCGAAACCCGCGTTCAGACCTGTTTCCGCCTCCAGCTCTTTGTAAAAATCGACAGAGTACTGATGAATATGGGTTGTCGCAAAACTCATATTGAACAAAGGCAGCAAACCCGCCGCATGCCAGGTCGATCCTGACGTCAATTCGTCACGTTCAAGAAGCATGACATCATCCCAACCCGCTTTAGCAAGATGATACGCGATGGAGTTTCCGACAGCACCGCCGCCGACAACAAGAGCTTTGACCTGAGTTTTCATGATCTGCGATTCCTTGAGATGCACTTTCATCCCTTGTCGCAAATGTCGCAGGCGCGCGCAGGGTCAAGCCGACGCAAAACCGCTGGAAACCGACCTTAACTTACAGCTTTACCTGTCCTGCCTCTGTGGCAGAGATACGCTATACATCCATATCATCCGGATTTTCTTGCTCTGGCGCATCCATCGCCCGTGTAAGCTTGTCCAACTGCGCTTTCGCATCACGCAGTTTCTGCGCGATATTAGAGGCGCGCATCGCTTCATTCGTGATGCAATGTGTATTAAGCGGCTCAACAGCGATCAAAGCACCGCGCGCTCCTGCGCTAGAGATCACCCCGCGCTTGAGCAACATCGCATTCAATTTTCGCGCAATCGCGGCATCGACGCGCAACAAACGCTGCAGCATCTCTGGCGAACAACGATTGTGAGCACGCGCCAACAGTTTCGCTGTCTCATAATGCGAAACCGCTGACTGAGACACCGCACTGGGCGCAAGCGAAGCGACCCCAGGCAAGGCAGGTGCAGCAAACAAAGCAGCAAGAGAGGCCGTAAAAGAACGTCTATTCATAGTAACAACATGATGTTGCAAATGGCTCGCAACAAGGTGTGCCGCCAATTTAGCAGCAACCCCATCCTTCATTTTTCAAAATAAACTCAATCCCCCAGTGCAATCCCTTCGCGCCGTGGATCAGCACCCCCTAGCAGGCTTTCGCCGATTGAAATGGCATGAATTCCTGAATTTAAGTCCCGAATGTTTACCTTGTAGCCAAGCGCTTCAAGCTCTGGTGCCAAGGCTTCCATTGCGCTACCCGCTTCCAGATCATAGGTGCCAAAACGGTTCACCGCGTGCCCGTAAGACACCGCTTGTTGCACATCCATCCCCCAATCCAAATGCGCCACAATCGTTTTTGCAACGTAGCCGATAATTCGGCTTCCTCCGGGGCTGCCAACAATCAAGACAGGTTTGCCATCTTTCAGCACAATTGTAGGCGCCATGGACGAACGGGGCCGCTTTCCTGGTGCAACAGCATTAGCAATCGCAACACCATCCTTGTGCGAGCGAAACGAAAAATCTGTTAGCTCATTGTTCAGCAGAAACCCCCGCACCAGCAGTCGTGAGCCGAACGCATTTTCAATCGTTGTCGTTATGGAAAGCGCGTTACCATAGCTATCAACAATAGAGATGTGTGAGGTCGAGGGCAGTTCGATGCTCTCATCATCAGCCCAAAGCAGGGTATGATCAAACGCTGGCATCCCGGCGTTTATCGAAACAAGCGCAGGCCCCCCATCCAGCGCCTCAGCTCTCAAAGCCAGATATTCAGGATCAACCAGCCCTTTTACCGGCACAGGCACGAAATCACTATCCGCCATGTAGCGCCCACGATCCGCAAACGCGAGGCGAGATGC
>JAHEGL010000335.1 GCA_024645145.1 Planktotalea sp. | reverse complement strand
CGGTCGTGCTGTCTGCGTAAACATAAGGAACAACACCCAGTGGTTCATCGATCTCAACACCGTTATGTGCGGCCAGAGCCTGACGCAGTGCAAAGCGGACGTCGCCTGTCGAACCATCAACCGCAAGATATTTCCATGCGGTGCCAGCTTCGACTGCTTCGTTGTACATGCAGTTCAGTTCGTTGCTGGTTGCGATGGTAGCGATCGCAGGCACTTTAACACCAGCCTGCTGGAACGCTTTGATAGTGGCCAGCGAGGTTACACCATAGTCCGATGCAATCGCGTCGATGCTATCGCCGTATTTCGCGATCAGGCCAGCTGCCGCTTTCTGCGCGTCTGCCGGGTTCCAGTTCATTGCAATGAAGTTTTCGTCCAGCAGGTTCAGACCTGGATACTTGGCCAGTCCTTTTTTGAAACCGGTCATGAAAGATGCCGACGATGCTGCACCAGCAGGGCCACCTGACATAAGAACGTTGCCTTCGCCTTCCAGCGCAACATTCAGCCAGTCTGCATACTGCTCACCAATGGCAACCGAGTCCTGATATGGGTTAACTGCATAGTCCACACCAACCCGACCGTTCAGAACGCCAAAGTAAGGAACCATAGTCGTGCCATTACCGTTTGCGCCTCGGTAGGTCGGGATTGCCGCGTCACCAAAGTCGGTGAAGGCCAGAATGATTTCGTAGCCCTGAGTTGCAAAACCGTTGATCGCTGCCGCATAAGCCTGCTGGTCACCGCCCGCGTCAACGTGGTCAGTAACAGTGACGTTTGCACAGCCAGATGCTTCGTCCTGTAGCTCTGCGTATGTGATTTTACGCCAGGTATCCCCGCCCCAACCGTCGACCAGTGCGACACGGATCGGATCAGTGCCACAGAACGGTGCGATGTCGCCGCCTTGGTCAACACGGATAGTGTCGGCGATGGCAGCAGAGCCCATCATTGCAACTGCCGCAACTGCGGTCGAAAGCAACGCTGTGCGCTTTGATTTGGTGTTAATTGTCATGATGTCCTCCCTTGACATTTATTTTGACAGCCCTGCCCCAGACATCGGGACAAGGAATACTCTTTTTAATTATTAAGCGGCCGATTTGATCATGTCCGCTGCTTTCTCAGCGATCATGATTGTCGGTGCGTTCGTATTGCCACTGGTCAACGTTGGCATGATAGAAGCATCAACAACTCGCAAACCATCCAGACCGTGCACGCGCAATTCGTCATCGACAACAGCCATGTCATCATGACCCATCTTGCAGGTGCCGACTGGGTGGTAGACGCTGTTGCAATCTTCCTTGATATACTCGTCAAGCTCTGCGTCTGTTTGCTTGTCAATCCCAGGAAGATATTCTTCTCCGCGGATGGCATCAAATGCCTTCTGTGCAAGAATTTCACGAGTCAAACGCAGACCATCGCGCAGTACGCGCAGATCATCAGGAACGGACAGAAACTTTGGATCCAACTCAGGCAATTGGAAAGGATCGTCCGATTTCGCCAGCACAGTACCGCGGCTTTGCGGACGCGAAATATTGAAATACGGCATACAGCCTTCTACGTTGATAATTTCGCGTCCGTGGTCTTTGTACATGATGTTGTTGAAGTGCGTCTGCAGATCCGGTGCCTCTAGACCGTCACGGGTGTTCAGGAACGACATAACTTCAACGCCATGGCCCGCAACCGGCCCCTTACCGGTTGTGTAGTATTGCAACAACGCCAACGCGGCCGCATAGGGCTTGGTCTGATTCAACAGCGAAACCGGCTTTGACAGACCCTGTTTGACCGAGCTTGCAACGTGATCTTGCAAGTTTTGACCAACACCCTTCAATTCGTGGACGGTCTGAACCCCGATCCGTGAAAGATGATCCGAGTCGCCAATTCCCGAAATCTGCAACAGGTGCGGCGAGTTAAACGTTCCGCCTGCGAGAATGACCTCTTTATCGGCATAGATCGTCTTTTTCTGACGTCCTTGAATGAATTCAACACCGACAGCGCGGCCACCCTTTACGATAATCTTTGACGCCATCGCCTTGGTGTAGAACGTTAAATTCTTCCGCTTTTTAACAGGTGTGACGTAGCAGCGCGACACACTCGAACGGATTCCATCGCGCACAGTTCCGTCACAGGGGCCAACGCCAAACTGTTCGCCACTGTTCAAATCTTCGTTGTAGGGAATACCCATCTGAATGCAGGCATCACGATAAGCCACACAAGGTTCAGCCAAAATATCATTGCGCGTGGTCGCCAGCGGTCCATCAAAACCGTGCACGTCCTCATCACCGCCACCGCCCCAATTTTCAGCACGCTTCATGTAAGGAAGGATGCTATCATAGTCCCAGCCCTTGTTACCCATCTGGGCCCAACGGTCGTAATCTGTACGATGGCCACGGGTATAAATCATGCCATTTACAGTCGTACAGCCACCTACGCTTTTCGCGCGTGGAACAAACATAACGCGGTTGTTCACATGCTCTTGCGGGACCGTATAATAGCCCCAATCCAGCTGAAGCGTCTGCATCAAGCGAAAGTAGCCCATCGGCATATGGATCCACGGGCTCTTATCCCAATCACCCGCCTCAATAACGGCCACTTCTACATTAGGATTCTCGCTCAAACGATTCGTTAGCACTCCACCGCCAGAACCTGCGCCTATGATAATATAGTCGGGCATATCTTCTCCCTACTGCGCATTGCCTTGAATACGCCAAATTCCTCTTCAGACGCGTTTGCGTCCGCTCCTGAAAATGATGTTATTCATGAGCAAACTATTTAGTCAATACATAATTCGTTAAATGCGAACAAATTCGCATTTTGTCAGATTCGAATTTTATTGTTGGCGCAGCAAATTTAAATCCCACCAATTCCAGACGCCCCCCTTTGTACCAAGGTTGGCGCAAATTTGGATCAACAAATAGTGCTAACATAGTTGATCAAAACCATGTATATAACGCTTATTTGGCTTGTATAGAATGGATTCCCATCAACCTAAGGCCAATCGCAAAACTTGAAAGCTTGCTGCAACAGATTATTTC
>JAHEGL010000005.1 GCA_024645145.1 Planktotalea sp. | reverse complement strand
GCAGAACTGGCATTTTCATACCAAGGCGACGCACTCAAAAAGCGCGTTGAACCACTTGCGGCGCAACTTGGCAGTGATTTTGTCGTTCCTTGTGACGTGAGCAGCGCAGACTCAATGGATGCCTTGTTCGCAGAAATAGAAAAACGCTGGGGAACGTTTGACTTTGTCGTACACGCCATCGGCTTCTCGGACAAAAGCGAACTGCGTGGGCGCTATGTTGATACATCGCGCGACAATTTTGCGATGACGATGGATATCTCCGTTTACTCATTCACTGCGATCATGCAGCGCGCAGAAAAGCTGATGAACGAAGGTGGCAGCGCCATTACCCTTACTTACTACGGGGCCGAGCGTATTATGCCACATTACAATGTCATGGGCGTCGCGAAAGCAGCACTCGAAGCCTCCGTACGGTATATGGCGGAAGATCTTGGTAAAGACGGAATTCGCGTCAATGCGATTTCTGCGGGTCCTATTAAGACGCTGGCCGCCTCTGGCATCGGCGATTTCCGCTACATTATGAAGTGGAACGAATACAACAGCCCGCTGCGCCGCAATGTAACAACCGAAGACGTTGGAAAATCCGCACTGTATCTGCTGAGTGACCTTGGCTCTGGTGTCACTGGCGAGACGCATCATGTAGACGCAGGATACCATGTTGTTGGCATGAAGGCCGTCGACGCGCCGGATATATCCAAAGACTAAGCGCATGGAGCTGGCCCATCTGATCGCCTTCAACGCAACGCTTTTGGCCGCGATCCTAAGTCCCGGCCCTGCGATGCTATACTTTATCCGCACCACCCTTGCGAGCGGACGAATGGTAGGGCTCCATACTGTGTGGGGTTTAGGCGTAATGGCGGCAATTTGGACCGGATTGGCTTTCATGGGGCTTGATGCAATTTTTGCGATCTTCCCTTGGGCATTCATCGCGCTAAAAACCGTCGGCGCACTTTATCTGATATGGATCGCTTATCAAACGTGGAAACATGCGCGCGCGCGCTTGGGTGATGCGCCGACCCCACCGATGCGCGCGTTTCTTGGCGGGGTTCTTATAAATATGAGCAACCCTAAATCCGTGCTCTTCGCGGGTGCTGTGATTATGGTGATCTTCCCGCAAAGCATGGCATTTAGCGACAAAGCCTTTGTCGTGCTCAATCACCTTTTGATCGAATTGCTTGTTGGCAGCGCGCTGGTGCTCGCATTTTCGACCAAACATATCAGCGCAGGTTATTTGCGCGCCAAACCTGTACTGGATCGCATCGCCGCTTCTGTTTTGAGCCTTTTAGGTCTAAAGCTTTTGCTCAGCCGGTAATACTTTTGTCTTCGGAGACCTGCACATGACCGATCGTTTACCACACGAAAAAGGATTTCACGTCAGCTGGGATCAATTACACCGCGATGCGCGCGCGCTCGCTTGGCGCTTGGATGGCAAAGGTCCGGACAATGGCGCTTGGAAAGCGGTTGTCGCGATCACTCGTGGTGGTATGGCACCTGCAATGATCGTCGCGCGGGAACTGGACATTCGCGCAGTCGATACAATTGCCGTTGTATCTTATCATTCCGGTGGGGGTGCCGCGACAGAGCGACGCGAAGCCAAAGTTCTTAAAGCCCCGGATGCAGAGCTAATGGGCGATGGGACAGGAATTTTGATCGTCGATGATTTGGTCGACAGTGGCAAAACCCTGGAGCTGGTGCGCACACTGTATCCAAACGCGCATTATGCCTGTGTTTACGCAAAACCATCGGGCGAACCACAGACTGATACGTTTATTACTGGCGTTTCGCAGGATACGTGGATCTTCTTCCCTTGGGATATGGCGCTGCAATATGTACAGCCTTACCGTGGTCAGGATTGATCAGGTGACGTCTGCCACACAAAACACATTTGCGCCCCCTGTAATGGAAGCGCGCCGCTGGTTAGAGGGTGTTACCTTTCCCCCCGAGCGCCCTTTGATCAATGTTAGCCAAGCAGCACCAGTAGACTTGCCGCCAGACGCAATGCGTGCAGCAATGGCCGACATCATCGTCAATGAGCCACAAGCGCACCTTTATGGCCCTGTACTTGGCTTGCCTGAGTTGCGCGCCGAAGTCGCCGCGCAGTGGAGCCATGCCTATGGCTCAAAGATCGCCCCGAACCAAATCGCGATTACCGCGGGCTGCAACCAAGCCTTCGCTGCAACGATCAGCGCAATTGCACAGACAGGCGACGAAGTTCTTTTGCCAACGCCATGGTACTTCAATCACAAAATGTGGCTCGATATGGCGGGTGTTATCGCCAAGCCATTGCCCACAGATGCAGGTTTGCTCCCTGATCTAGACGTCGCGCGTGGCCTCATCACAGACCGAACTCGCGCAATTTCGCTTGTGACGCCGAACAATCCCGCAGGCGTTGAATACCCTGCCGACCTTGTGCTGCGGTTTTTCAAACTCGCACAAGAGAGCGGCATCAAACTCATTGTCGATGAGACTTACCGCGACTTTCATAGTCAAACAGGCGCGCCGCATCCGTTGTTTCAGCAAGCGGATTGGGATCAAACGCTGATCCATCTTTATTCTTTTTCCAAAGCGTTCCGACTAACAGGCCACCGCGTAGGCGCGATGATCACGTCGCCAAAGATCTTGGCCGAATCCGAAAAATTCCTTGATACCATCGCGATATGCCCGAACCAAATGGGGCAGTTCTCCGCCCTTTGGGGATTATGCAACCTCAATGAATGGCTGTCGGGCGAGCGCGATGAAATCCTCGCACGGCGCGCAGCGATTGAAGCGAACATGCCAAAGCTCGCAGCGCAAGGCTGGTCGCTCAAAGGATGTGGCGCTTACTTTGCTTACGTACAGCACCCTTTTGCAATGCCATCCGATGAACTTGCACAAGAGCTCGTGAAGGAGGCAGGCATACTCGCCCTGCCCGGCACAATGTTCACGCCAATCGATGATCCAAACGGCGCGCGCCACTTGCGCATTGCCTTTGCCA
The DNA here is from genome assembly GCA_024645145.1 of Planktotalea sp. Taxonomy (GTDB): domain Bacteria; phylum Pseudomonadota; class Alphaproteobacteria; order Rhodobacterales; family Rhodobacteraceae; genus Planktotalea. The sequence goes on along the minus strand of JAHEGL010000005.1, from coordinate 11,963 downwards.
ATATCGACAGTGATGGAATCGCGGAATTGTTCACACGTTTGGCAGCTTTGCGCTTCTCGCTTGCGACCTCTTCAACAGGCAAGTAAACCTCTGCAAACGGGTCCATAAATGAGACCTCAAGCAATAGGGTTAAGTGCAACATGGCTGTACGTGGCAATACAATTTCGAAGACGTTTATCTGGATCTTGCTGGCCCTTTTGATTGTCGGCCTTGCAGGCTTTGGCGCAACCAGCCTTGGCGGGAATATTCGCACCATTGGATCTGTCGGTGACAAACCGATTTCGGTTGAGCTGTATTCGCGCACGCTTCAGGAAGACCTTCGCGCTGTTTCTGCGCAAGCTGGTCAGAATGTGCCCTTCTCTACTGCACAAGCTCTTGGCGTAGATCGCCAAGCTTTAGCACGTGTTGTCACCTCACGCGCGCTGGATCATGAGACAACCCAACTGGGTTTGTCTGTGGGCGATGAACAACTGCAACAGCAAATCCTCAGCATGAGCGCGTTCCAAGGCATCAATGGGCAATTTGATCGTGAAGCCTACCGCTTCACGCTTGAAAACGCAGGCCTCAGCGAAGCAGAATTCGAAGAAAGCCTACGTGAGGAAGCGGCACGCACGCTTGTACAAGGGGCCATCCTGTCTGGGACAACGGTGCCGGACAGCTATGCAGATACCATCGTTGCGTACATCGGTGAGCGTCGCAACGCGACAGTCGCCCGTTTGAAAGCCGCCGATCTGACAGAGCCTGTAGGCGACCCAAGTGAAGCGCAGCTCAAGACGTATTACGAAGAAAACATCGACAATTACACGCTGCCGCAAACAAAGAAAATTACCTATGCGTGGCTTTCACCAAATATGATTTCCGACACCGTCGAGATTGATGAAAGCATGTTGCAAGCCGCTTACGATGAGCGCGATTCAGAGTTTAACAAGCCTGAACGCCGCCTCGTAGAGCGTTTGGTGTTCGGTGCGGAAGAGGATGCAAGTTCTGCCAAGGCACAATTGGAGGCAAGCGGAACGACCTTCGAAGCACTTGTCGAGGATCGCGGTCTTAACCTTGTCGACATTGATTTGGGAGACCTCTCCAAAGAAGAACTAGGGGCTGCTGGCGACGCTGTCTTTGCGGGCGCAACGGGCGATGTCGTTGGACCATTGCCAAGTGGTCTTGGCCCAGCACTTTTCCGTATCAACGGTATTTTAAGCGCACAAACAACAACCTTTGAAGACGCTCGCGCCCAGCTTCGCGACGAACTTGCAGCTGATCGCGCGCGCCGCGTGGTCGAAGCACAGATGAGCGACATTGATGACCTGCTTGCGGGTGGTGCAACGCTGGAAGACTTGGCCGAGGAAACCGACATGGAGCTTGGTACAATCGATTGGACCACGGAAGCTGAAGACGGGCTTGCCGCCTATGAAGCGTTTCGCGACGTCGCGCGCAGCGTCACTGATGAGGACTTTCCAGAGGTCGAAATCCTTGAAGATGGTGGAATTTTTGCACTGCGCCTGGATGAAACCCTCGAGCAACGCCCACAGCCGTTGGATGAAATCACCGAGCGTGTAACAGCCGGATGGCGCACAGCCGCAACGCTTGACGCCCTGCGCGCCGAGGCGGAAGCGCTGCTGCCGCAGATCACAGAAACGAGCGATTTCGCCGATGTAGATCTGGAAGGAGAAACGCTGACAGAGCTCACCCGCACCGGCTTTGTCGAAGCGATGCCCTCAGAGGCGAGTATCGCATTGTTTGATGCTGAAAAAGGCACGAGCATTGTTGTGGACGATGTGGCAGATGTGCTTATCGTACGCCTTGATGATGTGCTTGCTGCAGATGAAGACAGCGATGATGTGAAGCGTCTGCGTGCACAGCTTACGAGCCAAGCGTCCAGCGCCGTCGCGCAAGATCTGTTTGAAGCGTTTGCAGCAGATATTCAGCAACGCGCGGGCATTCGTCTTGATCAAAATGCCCTCAACGCGGTGCATGCCAACTTTAATTAAAGGGTAACGCCCATGGCGCTGGTCCCCTCTTTCAACGATTTCGCAAAAGCCTATGACGCGGGTAAAAATCAGGTGGTCTACACGCGGCTTGCCGCTGACTTGGACACGCCTGTCTCACTAATGCTTAAGCTGACGGGCGCACAAAAGGACGCATTTGTCCTTGAGTCCGTGACGGGTGGCGAGATACGAGGACGCTATTCGATCATTGGGATGAAGCCTGATTTGATCTGGCGTTCACAGGGCGAAACCGCCTCTGTTAACCGGATGGCGCGTTATGATAGCGATGCGTTCGAACCGATGACCCCAGCCCCGCTTGACGCGTTGCGCGCCTTGATTGCGGAGAGCCACATTGATCTACCCGCTGATCTGCCACAAGCAGCGGCGGGGCTCTTTGGCTATCTTGGTTATGATATGATCCGCCATGTGGAACACTTGCCAGATGTGAACACGGATGTGCTTGGCGTGCCTGACGCGATCATGCTGCGCCCGTCAGTCATCGCGGTGTTGGACGGCGTCAAAGGCGAAGTCACTGTCGTGTCGCCTGCTTGGGTCAGTGACGGTCAGTCCGCGCACGCAGCTTATGCGCAAGCCGGTGAACGTGTGATGGATGCGGTGCGCGATCTTGATCGCCCTATGCCTGCAGCAACGCGTGACTTGGGCGATGCGCAGGATGCCCCTGCCCCAGTCAGCAACTTCACCCATGAGGGGTATTTGAACGCTGTTGAGAAGGCGAAAGAATACATCAAAGCGGGTGATATTTTTCAGGTCGTTCCGTCCCAGCGCTGGTGCCAAGAATTCAAGCAGCCGCCCTTTGCGCTTTATCGTTCGCTCAGACGCACCAACCCGTCGCCATTCATGTTTTACTTCAATTTCGGTGGTTTTCAGGTTGTCGGCGCGTCACCAGAAATTCTTGTGCGCGTGTTCGGGAACGAAGTTACGATCCGCCCCATCGCAGGTACGCGCAAACGCGGCGCGACACCTGAAGAGGATGATGCGTTAGAGGCCGATCTTCTCGCCGATGAGAAAGAACTGGCAGAACATCTTATGCTGCTCGATCTCGGTCGCAATGATGTGGGCAAAGTCGCCAAAATAGGCACCGTGCGCCCCACAGAAGAGTTCATCGTCGAGCGCTATTCCCATGTCATGCATATCGTGTCCAACGTGGTTGGCGAATTGCACGAAGATCAGGACGCCCTCAGCGCGTTCTTTGCTGGCATGCCCGCTGGCACAGTCTCAGGTGCGCCAAAAGTGCGCGCGATGGAGATTATCGACGAACTAGAACCAGAAAAGCGCGGCATCTACGGCGGTGGTTGCGGCTACTTCTCTGCGGGCGGCGATATGGACATGTGTATCGCTTTGCGCACGGCCGTGGTGAAGGACGAAAAGCTCTACATCCAAGCGGGCGGCGGCGTGGTCTATGACAGCGACCCAGAGGCGGAATATATGGAAACCGTCCATAAATCCGGCGCGATCCGCAAAGCTGCTGAAGACGCGAGCCGCTTTACGGGCAGCGGGAACGCCTGAGAGTGTTGCTTTGAAACCAGACAATCTGCGGTAAACTCATTCTCATTATATCAATGAGGATTTTCTGATGCGTTTGATTTCTTTCGCTTTACTCACCGCTCTTGCAGCCACTGTCGCCTACGCGGGCCCTACTCAAGAAGACGTCGCCGCCGCGCGACTGGCTTATATTGACGGTGACTACGACGCGGCTTTGAAGGTCATCCAAGAAGGTGCAGAGGCTGGCAACGCAATGGCGCTCAATATTCTGGGTGCGGCGTCATTAGATGGACGCGGCGTTCCGCAAGACACGAACAAAGCGATCGAGTTCTTTGAGCGGGCGGAAAAAGCGGGCGAAGTACGCGGGTATTTCAATCTTGGCACGCTCTTTATCGAAGGATCGCCCCCTGTTGAACCGGATCGTGCGCGCGCAACTCGAGAATTACAAAGCACCGCAGACCAAGGCTACGCCCCCGCAATGACCGCACTGGGACGGCTACAGGAAACCGCAGAGCCGCCAAATCATGAAGCGGCAGCCGATTGGTATGAAAAAGGTCACAAGCGGGTGATGTGGTGGGCACAACGAACCTTGCACATGCTTACGTTCAGGGCATCAGGCGCAACGAAAATTGGATCAAAGCGCGCGTGCTCTACACCGAGGCAGCAGCGCGTGGATATCTGCGTGCATTCAATGACTTAGATGTCATACATGAAGAAAGTTACGGTGTTCACATGGATCAACTCACCGCCTACAGCTTCTTCTTGCAAGGGGTGAAGGCGGGCTATCCCAAGGCTGGCAAGAACATTGCAGAATTGATCCTTAAGGCGCGGTTTCCATGGTCGTCCAAACACGCAGCCCTTGGATATTGCATTTGGGCCGTGCGCACTGCGCCTGATGCTGAAAAAGCGAGCTTTCAAGAAGACTGCGAAGCGCTCGTGACAGAGGTTATCCCAGATGCTGCCATGCGCGAACGCGCGGAACGCTTTGCAGATCAGCTTTGAGCCGCATTACCCTTCGGGCGCGCCGTCTTGCTTAAGAACCTGGCTGACGGGCACCAAAGCGACACGGCTCGCGCGATCCGCCAGGCCCCAGATCAGCAGTGCTGAAATGGTTTCTGCCCGAAGACGTCCCATCATAATGACGCCGCCTTCTTGCCCCGCGCGGAACGCTGCTTGATCAAGGAAACGTCGCATCACGCTGGCCGACAGATCATTGCCGTCAAAATCGCGAAACACCGTTCCAGCGGGTATACCTTCACGCTCAGCCAGCTTTCGCGCAGTGTTAAGACCGCTTTTCTGAAACAGCATGCCATGTCCACTGGCCAAAACAATCTGCGTGAGCTGGTCCGCCATTTCACGGCTCGTTTGGACACCTGTATCCACACCTTCCAAGATTCCAACGGCCTCGGGAACTGCAGATAAATGCGCGCTCATCGCGATTTCAACGTCTGATGGTGTTGCCCCGCGTGGCAGGTCCACAAGCGCAAACACTTCAAATCCTTTTTCGCGGTACACCTGCATACGATCCGTCGCATCAGATTGGCTGGTATCGACAGCAAAGGTCAGCGGATATGGAAAGGACTCGAGAGCTTCGACGCCAAGATCGCCTTCGCCCGTGTCGATCAGAACAATCGCCATGCGTGGCTTGTCGCTGTCAGCTTCGAAGGACGACGCAAATCGCTCAAACGGAGGGGGCGCAACAGCGCTTGGCGCATCAGCGTCATCATCATCTGATAGCGTCGGCAAACGCCCTGTCGTGACCGCAGGCGCAGGGTCTTCAACAGTTTGCTCGGGCTGAGGAAGCGCTGCGATGATCTCATCTGTGATGCTTTCAGACGCTTGTGCATTCGCGCTTTCGTCTGTGCTTGGCTCTTCTGTCGGTGCTTGCGCGGTTTCAACTGGATCTGTTGTAGCTGGGTCCGCGTCTTCTTCTGGCGCGGCTGCGACCTCTGGCTCGACCGCTTCGGTAGGTTCTGGGATTGGCTCTGGCTCAACAGTGGGATCAAACACTTCTTCGTTTGCTGGCGCTGCTGCAACCTCTTCTGCTTCTGGCAAAGGTATTTCTGCCTCAGCCATGTCTGTTTCAGCTTCGACCTCAACGCTCTCAGTCTCGACAGCCTCCGTCTCGGTCACGTTAGACTGATCGGGCTCCGCACTTGCAACAGCTTCACTTTCGGGTGCAGCCGCGCTTTCAACAGGTGCCGTTTCTGTTTCAGCCATCTCAGGCTTTTCCATCATAGCATCGCTGGGCGCGACACCCGGCTTAAAACCAGGATAAGCCAGCGACAAACCACCAGCGCCAGCGACTGCAACAACAGCCCCCCAAATCACTCCTGAAAACGCACCTTTTGCCACGATATGCCCGCCCTAACCACTATACTCAGTTTGGTGGCAAGCTTGACCCTTTGAGGGGCGCAAGACAAGGGGCCTCTTGACCCTTGCGCACTGACCTGAACATGTATGTGCCAACTGATGCCGCTTTGCGCACAATTTGGGATAGTTTGAGAGATTTCATGCTGCTTTTGATCGATAATTACGACAGCTTTACCTACAACCTTGTTCATTATCTGGGCGAGCTCGGCGCAGATGTGAAAGTGATCCGCAATGACGCGATGAGCGCTGCCGAGGCAATGTCGCTAAATCCGGCCGGTGTTTTGCTCTCTCCGGGTCCAAAAGCACCCGCGCAAGCAGGCATTTGTTTGGAAATAGTGCGTTTGGCCGCTGATACGAAAACGCCGCTCATGGGCGTTTGTCTGGGGCACCAGACCATCGGCGAGGCTTTTGGCGGTAAGGTCGTGCGCTGTCATGGGATCGTGCACGGTAAGATGGGCCAAATAAAACATACAAACTCTGGCCTTTTCGAAGACATTCCAAGCCCATTTGCAGCGACGCGGTATCATTCCCTTGTCGTTGACCGTACCAGCCTTCCCAATTCATTGAAAATTACAGCCGAACTGGACGATGGTACGATTATGGGGTTAGAGCATTCTGAACTCCCAATCCACGGTGTTCAATTTCATCCCGAATCCATCCGGTCCGAACATGGGCATGCGATGCTGAAAAATTTCCTCAAGACGATGAAGGTTCCCGCATGAGCGACGCGTTAAAACCCTTAATTGATGCCGCTGCGGACCGCGCCTTGACGCGCGAAGAGGCAGAAGCGGCCTTTGAAATCCTGTTCACAGGCGAAGCCACGCCAAGCCAGATCGGTGGTTTGTTGATGGCCATGAGAACCCGCGGTGAAACGGTCGATGAATACGCTGCGGCCGCCTCTGTGATGCGCGCGAAATGTAACGCGGTCAAAGCCCCTGATGGCGCTATGGATATCGTTGGCACAGGCGGTGATGGCAAAGGGACGCTCAACATTTCGACTGCGACCGCCTTTGTTGTTGCCGGTGCAGGTGTCCCTGTGGCGAAACACGGCAATCGCAACTTAAGCTCGAAATCAGGTGCGGCAGATGCGCTGGGTCAGATGGGCATTGATGTGATGGTCGGTGTTGATGTGGTGGAAGCCGCGCTCGCAAAATGCGGAATCGCCTTTATGATGGCCCCAATGCACCACCCTGCCACGCGCCACGTTATGCCGACACGCGCAGAACTTGGAACACGCACAATTTTCAACATTTTAGGCCCTTTGACAAATCCGGCTGGAGTGAAACGCCAACTGACCGGAGCCTATCGTCGTGACCTGATCCGCCCTATGGCCGAAATACTAGGGCAGCTTGGCTCAAAGGCCGCATGGCTTGTGCATGGCGGTGATGGCACGGATGAGCTAAGCATCGCAGGTGTGTCTTGGGTCGCCGCTTTGGCAGACGAGAAAATCACTGAATTTGAAGTGCACCCAGCCGATGCAGGCCTGCCAGAACATCCCTTTGAAGACATCATGGGCGGTACACCGGAAGAAAACGGCGTTGCGTTTCGCGCGCTACTCAACGGTGAAAAGTCTGCTTATCGCGACGCCGTTTTACTAAACAGTGCCGCTGCATTGTTGGTGGCCGGCAAAGCGAGTGATCTCAAAGCCGGAGCCGAAATGGCACGCACCAGCATCGATAGTGGTGCCGCCAAAAACAAGATCGAAGCGCTTGCAACAGCAACTCAGGCGTAACTTCGATTGTTCTAGAATAACCGCCCGCTCCGATCCGAGCGCAAGGCATAGGAATATAGCATGACGCAAACGGCACTAGATCGCATCAAAGCGTATAAACTCGAAGAAATTATTGCAGACAAGGCGGCGAAAACCCTTGAAGCCGTCGAAGCCGACGCACGCGCCGCCAGTCCGACACGTGGCTTTGCGCAGGCTTTGATGCGCGCCTCCCGCGAGGGCTATGGACTGATTGCCGAGGTGAAAAAAGCATCCCCCTCAAAAGGGTTGATCCGCGAAGATTTTGATCCTGCAACCCTCGCACAGGCCTATGAAAAAGGGGGCGCAACCTGTCTTTCCGTTCTAACGGATACGCCAAGTTTTCAAGGGGCCAAGTCATTTCTAAGCGCCGCGCGCGACGCCGTCGCCCTGCCCGCTTTGCGCAAAGACTTTATGTATGACACATATCAAGTCGCCGAAGCACGTGCGCTTGGGGCGGACTGCATTTTGATCATCCTTGCTTCCGTGTCTGACGCTCAAGCGGCCGAGTTGGAAGCCTGTGCTTTTGAATGGGATATGGATGTCTTGCTCGAAGTTCATGATGCCGAAGAACTGGAACGCGCCGCCGCGCTCAAGTCCCCCCTCATGGGCATCAACAATCGCAATCTGAAAACGTTTGAGACCTCTCTGGACACCACCCGCCAGTTGAGCAGGATGGTGCCCGAAGATCGCCTTATCATTTCCGAAAGCGGCCTGTTCACCCCAGCAGACCTCGCAGAAATGTCGCGCTACGGCGCGCGCACATTCTTGATCGGCGAAAGCCTGATGCGCCAAGAAGACGTTGAAGGCGCAACGCGCGCGTTACTCGCCACCCCTGCAACCAGTGCCGGCATGGGCGCATGAGCGGGCTGACGCATTTTAACGCCGAAGGCGAAGCGCACATGGTCGATGTCTCGGAGAAAGAGATCACATCGCGCGTTGCAACCGCGACAGGTTGGGTCCGCATGAGCGCTGATGCGTTTGAGATCATTTCCTCAGGGCGCGCGAAAAAGGGTGATGTACTGAGCGTTGCACAACTCGCAGGGATCATGGGGGCTAAGAAAACTCCTGAACTGATCCCGCTTTGCCACCCCCTTCCCATCGCTAAAGTCGCACTTGATCTAGAACTAGACCCAGCGCTTCCGGGTGTTCAGATCAGTGCAACTGTCAAAACTACAGGGCAAACAGGCGTCGAAATGGAAGCGCTCACAGCCGTCAGCACCGCTGCTTTGACGGTTTATGATATGATCAAAGCTGTGGATAAAACGATGGAGATCGGCGGCATCCACGTCACGCTGAAGGACGGCGGAAAATCCGGCCGCTTTGAAGCGAAATGATCTCAGTTGAGCAAGCGTTAGAGCAGCTTTTCGCGCTAGTTGAACCACTTGAGAGCGAAAATGTTGCGCTGACCTCTGCCAATGGCCGCACCCTTGCACAGCCAGTATTTGCCAAACTTAACCAGCCGCCTTTTGCAGCCTCTGCGATGGATGGCTATGCGATCTACAAAAGCGACTATCAAGTTGGGCGCACCCTTCAAGTCATCGGTGAATCCGCTGCCGGCGCGCGTTTTGGCTACAAAATGCTGGAAGGCGAAGCCGTTCGCATTTTCACAGGTGCACCGGTTCCCACTGGGGCCGATTGGATCGTCATCCAAGAAGACGTTAATGCAATCGGGCGTCAAATAACGATCCGCGACACCCGTGAGATCAAAAGCTACATTCGCCCCGCGGGCACTGACTTTGAAACTGGCGAAACTCTGAATGCACCGCAGGTTTTGACACCACAGCTTATTGCATTGCTAGCCTCGATGAACATTTCAAACGTGAACGTCACGCGCAAGCCAGAGATCGCGATTATATCCACCGGTTCAGAACTGGTGATGCCCGGCGAGACACCTGGCGACGATCAGATCATCGCGTCCAACACATTTGGTCTCAAAGCAATGTTGGAAGCCAACGGCGCAAACGTGCGCGTGCTGCCGATTGCACATGACACGGCGCCTGCTTTACGGATTGCGTTTGCGTTGACCCAAGGCGCGGATCTGATTTTAACAATCGGCGGTGCTTCCGTTGGGGATCACGATCTGGTTGCGGACGTCACCGAAGAGCTCGGGATGCAACGTGCGTTTTACAAAGTTGCGATGCGCCCTGGCAAACCGCTCATGGCAGGTAAACTTGGCAAGGCTGCCATGATCGGACTGCCCGGAAATCCCGTATCAGCAATGGTGTGCGGGCAGATTTTTGTCCTTCCTGTGCTACGGGCCTTGCTTGGCTTGGGCAAAGCCACTGCCCCTCATCAGAGTGCCAGACTTGCCAACGATATGCCCTCAAATGGCCCGCGAGCGCACTACATGCGCGCGCATGTTTTTGACGGTGTCATCACCCCATTCGAACGCCAAGACAGTGCGCTTTTAAGCGTACTGGCAAAAGCCAACGCATTGTTGCTGCGCCCGCCGCATGAGGATGCGAAACAAGCTGGAGACGCGATCACGTTTGTTTCTATTTAACGAAGCTGAACAAAACGTTGACACAAAACAGGAACATCGGTAGAACAAAGCAAAACTGCACAGCAGGAGGATGCAGATATGCTGACCAAAAAACAACTCGATTTGCTGGAGTTTATCAATAAACGTGTGCAACGGGATGGTGTTCCCCCTTCGTTTGACGAAATGAAGGAAGCGCTCGATTTACGGTCTAAATCTGGCATTCACCGTCTGATTACCGCTTTGGAAGAGCGCGGCTTTATCCGCCGTCTTGCGCATCGGGCCCGTGCTATCGAAATCGTCAAACTGCCTAACAGCATGGGTATGGCGCCTGCGGGCTTCGTTCCGCGTGTTGTCGAGTGTGGCAAACCTGACGTTCCTGCCCCGCGTTACGCAATGCCGGTGGAAGCCGTTGGCGCGATTGAATTGCCTGTTATGGGTCAGATCGCTGCGGGTGTTCCAATAGAAGCCATCGCACATGCGTCGCACAATGTGGCAGTCCCAAGCCAGATGTTATCTGGTCCGGGCGAACACTATGCCCTTGAAGTAAAGGGGGATTCGATGATCGACGCTGGGATCAACGATGGTGATACCGTTATGATCCGTGAAACCAATACAGCAAACAACGGCGATATCGTGGTGGCCCTTGTCGAGGATCAGGAAGCGACGCTGAAGCGGTTCCACCGCAACGGCACAACCATCGCTTTGGAAGCGGCCAACCCCGCTTACGAGACGCGCTTTTTCTCGCATGAGCAAGTTAAAGTCCAAGGGCGTTTGGTCGGCTTGATCCGCAGCTACTAATAGTCAAAGCGCTGTTTTCGCAGCGTTTTGTCATTCCATAAACGACGGCCTGCCATTTGGCGGGCCGTTTTCATGTCCAACTGACCAGCCGGTAACAGCCAAATTGCAACGTTGCCCGTTTCGCGCAAACGGGTTTGATCGAAGATGCCACATGTCGCAGTGCCCGTGAATTTTTCCGAAAAAACAACGATGTATGAGGTCTGACAGCCCTGAAACGCGCGCAAGCCCCGTTTGCCAGCCGCCGCATGAATGTGCCCATCTCCAAAGCGCATCTTGTCGTTGTGTGACCATTCAATCGCAGCAGTGTCTTGAAATCGGGGATCACCATCGTTCTCTAACCAAACACTTGCGACGAAGCCGGAACCTTTCGCCTTGCTCAGAACACGGCCTTTTTCGCTTAAGACCCCTACTAATGACCCTGAGCCAGAGATCAGAATGTCCGGTCGCTGAACAGTCGCCCAAGTAAAAAGAGCCGCGCATATAGGAACCATACCGACAAATCGCGCACGACTGGCCATAAGAGCCATAACAAGCAATCCCATGCACAGTGCAAAAAGCGCCCAAGGCGGCGGTGCTGGCACTTTTTGTATCGCCCCGTCCCAGTTTGATACCTCGTCTGCCACCCCTAAAATCCAATTGAGCCCCCACCCCATCGCGCGCAAAGGCAGCCACTCAAGCCCAAAAGGCAGCAAACAGATCACGAGCACCGCCAAGGGAATGACCCATATCCCCATGAGCGGCACAGACAAAAGGTTCGCGATCAGGCCGAACTGCGATGTTGTTAAAATGTGTAGCAGAAATGGGCAGCGTCGGCAAACCCGCAACGGCAGATGAAATCACAGTGCCGGTAACCAAATTCCAAGCGAAACTCTTTGGTAGACGACCCGCGTTACGCTGACTGAGGGCATTGAACACAACAACCAATGCTGTGGTTGCCGCAAAAGACATTGGAAACCCGGGGCCAGTGATCGCTTCTGAGCGTCTTAGCAGAATAATGATCGCAGCCATTGCGACAGCGCGCAAACTGATCGCGCGGCGCTCTAACAACACGGCACACAGCGCGACGGCGGCC
>JAHEGL010000332.1 GCA_024645145.1 Planktotalea sp. | reverse complement strand
AGAAGTCATACTCTTAGATATGCGTTGTAGCTCTGCCTAAAAAGACCAGAGAACTAAAAAATTACGCTGCTGTTTGACTCTCGGCAGGCAGAGCGGACCTTCGCGGTTACAAACGTAAATGTCTGCTATGCGGACAAACCGGACTTGTGTAGACGCGGCTATTGCTGACGCAGCATTCTTTCGCGAATTCGGCACAAGAAATTCAATAATGCGGTGATTTTCCCCGAACCGGCTATTCAATCGCATCAGAACTGGAAGGCTCCAAACTACCATTCACGCATTTTATCTGAAGGTATTGTTTGCGATAAAACGTTGGCCACCAAAACTATCCAAGTTGATTGTTCCAATTTTCGAATGTGCACCAACAGGGTAAGTGACCCACCGTTGATTTTCCGTTGAGCGGCGGTATATTCCACAGATGGTGCAAAACAATTTAGAAAAGCCCAAACGGGCAACCTCGACTGTCGGGCACACTGATCACAATAATGACTGGCGTTCCTACATGCGTGCGCCAAATATGCCCGGCTTGGATGCGATTGCCACGGACCGGCCTGGAGACGGTGTCTCGCCGCAGGCAATGCTCGCTTCAGCATTTGTTCTTGCCAAGATTGGCGATCCGACTGGAGCGCGCGAACAACTGAGACACATGACGTCCGCGACTGACGAAACTGATCCTGCTGTTGGGACGCACGCTGCGGACCTGCTGCTTGTTGATGCCCATGTCAGGGTATACGAGGACCGCGCTCTGACCGAGGAGCACTCGGCGCGTTTGAAAAGATTGTTGTCGACGCTTCCGGCGAGTGATCAGGTCGGTCAAGCGCTAACGTTCAATCACCTGTCCACTGCAGCGCTTCATCGTGGAGAATTCGACCGCGCGCAGGATCACGCTGAAAACGCAATTCGGCTTTATCTGTTAGGCGGGGCGCAGTTCGGCTCGTTACACATGCATACCCATCTGGGACAAATTCGTATGATGCGCGGGGATCTGACCGGCGCCATAGCCCAATATGACCAGATGGAAAGAAGCCTAGACCAGTTAGATGGTGACCCGCAGGGGCTTCGTGCGATCTGTAAGGCGCTGAAATCCGAAGTTTACTACGAGATGAATAAAATGGGAGACGCTCAATCGCTGTTGGCCGATGCGTTGACAAGTATCGAGCAAACGGATGCGTGGCTTGATGTTTTAGCGGCAACCTACCGCGTTCGTGCCCGACTTGCCTTTGTGCAGGCCGGACTGCCGGGTGCTTTAAGCGAACTTGCTCATGCAGATGCTGCGGCCCGCGACCGTCAGATGCCGCGTTTAGCGCGATTGATGGCCGTCGAGCGCATACGTGCGCTGACGCTCAGCGACGAGATCAAGACAGCCAACATCGAGATGCAACGTATTGGTTTGGACCCAGGAAAGCTGGATGCAAATCAGCCGCAAATGGATTGGGGTCTTCGCCACGGCACCACCAACGTTGCTATCGCCCGTTGGCTGGTTCGTGCCCGCCGCGCCAAACGTGCACTTGATTTTGTGGATTTGGCTGAAGAAAACGCGATCAGAGGCGGACAACTGTTGTCTCTGGCCAAACTCCGTGTGATCCGCGCTCAGGCCCATTTGCAGTTGAACGGGCGCAGCGACGCAACCAGCGCGCTTTTGTCTTCGATTCGCCTTCTTGGGAAACAGCCTTTTCGGCGATTTATTCTTGATGAGGGGCTGTCGCTTCAACCCGTAGTTCAGGCCGCTTTGGACGGCGAACGGGTGAAAGTACCCATCGACACGGTGCAACGCCATCAGCTGTCAGAAATCATGCATCATTGGTCATCGGGCGGAATTTCATCGACCGAGGGGCAATCACGCGACCGACAAGGTGATTCCAAGAGGCGGTATTTAGAGCTATTGGCGCAGGGTTTTTCCAACAAAGAAATTGGTCGCGTCATGGGAGTTTCTTCTAACACGGTCAAATATCATCTCAAACAAATTTACGGCGAATTGCACGTTCATAATCGGGCGCGTGCGGTCAGTCAGGCGAGAATGTTGGGTATAATTGATGACTAACTACCCGATTGGGTAGTCGTTTCTACATCACTTCTTAAGCAGGATGATCCGCAAGAGAAACAGTTGGATCAGGGGGATTCGTTTTGAGCTGGGTCCACGTCATCACGCCAATCGTCACGACAGGCTTTCGCGTCGCTGCCTTGCCCGCACCAAACGGATGCAGAGTGACGAATTCTCAGGTCAAACAGGGCCCGGCCTCGATAGAATCTGCGGTTGATGAAGTTCTGGCGGCACCCGGAGTGGTCGATTCCGCGATCAAGGCCGAAGAAGACGGCGTGCAGGCCGTCGTAATTGATTGCATGCTTGATCCCGGCCTTGACGCGGCACGCGAGGCGGTCTCGATCCCTGTTATTGGCTGTGGTGAGGCTGCGATGCGTGCAGCAGGTACAAATTTCGCCATCGTGACAGTATTGCAGCGTCAAGAACGCGCCTTTGCCGATCTGGCGCGGAGATATGGGATGGCTGACCGTATGATTGAAATCATCGGTATCGGTGTCCCTGTTCTTGCCTTGGAATCGGACCGAAAGATCGCGCTCGCGGCGACTATTGAGGGCTCAAGGCGGGCCATGGAACGCGGGGCAAAATCCGTTGTCTTTGGCTGTACCGGAATGCTTGGGTTTGCTGATGAAGTCAGTAGTGCCCTCCACGGGCTCAAAGTCATCGACCCTTTACCAAATGCTATAACAGCCGCCCATGAGGCGATCCAAAACAGTCAAACCACTGACAAAGCCGTCTACCCTTACCCGGACGCAAAACCCATCGTCGGCTTTCGTGAATGGGCAGCTTTGGATGCCTTGATGCGGAGCCAAGCGGATGACTAAAGCTGCAGCAGTCAGGGCAAGCGGCCTTTCCCAACATCAATTTAAATGGCTTTTGGTCGTCCCGCTGGTCGCGTTTTTCGTGTTGTTCTTTGTGATTCCGGTCGGACTGCTGTTCGCAACGTCTTTCAATCCGGCGAAGGTTGGGCAGGTTGCATTGGTTTCC
>JAHEGL010000314.1 GCA_024645145.1 Planktotalea sp. | reverse complement strand
ATCAGCAAGCGTTCCATAAGTCAGCGTAGGTGCGTTCAGCGCGCCCTCAAACGGATAGCCTGCAACGGCAACATCTGTTTTCAAGCGTGGCGCGCCGCTGCGCAATGCGGCCACGCCCTGGGGCGCGAGTGCCTCATCTGGGCGTAGCAAGGCAAGGCCGCTGGTCTCATCCGTTGCGATCACTTTTGCATCATAATCACCGTCTATCGTGATACGGCTACACGACTGCACAGCGTCAAGGCTGGTCATCGCAGAGCCGTTGGTGGCAACGTAAAAACCACTGCGCGACAATTTAGGAGTTCGAATTTTTAGACCGGACACAAGGTCAATTGCCTGCGATTCATCCATCCCCGCAGTCGGGTCAAGGACGCCGTCCAAGCGGTTGAAGTTGACCTGCATCTCTGCGAGTAAACGCGTGCGGCGTTCTTCATCGTTCGTTGGCCAAATCAGCATGAAACCTTTGACATGACCATCTTTCAAGTTCGCTTCAGTGTGCGAAATGAACGTCTCGTTCTCACCCACAAGTGTGAAGCTGCGTTTGCTGCGCTCGCGCGGGCCATCGAGTGGCACGATTTCCAGCGTTTGCAAAATGTCATAAAGCCCAAAGAGTGTATTTTCATCGCCTGCTTGGCTGATCAAAATAACCTTTGCACCGGGCACAAAGCCTGTGCCCTCATAGTGCGAAAACGGTGACTCGTAGCGGTCAAAGCCAACCGCGCCGACAGGCAATGCAATCTCAATTCCTGCGCTTCGGTCTTCAACGAGGCGTATATCAAGGCCGTCAAGAACTGTGTTATACTGTTTGAAGAGCTCGGCACGTTGAAGCGTCGTTAGGATGCCAGTTGTTTCGAACCCATTGGCATCCTGCCAAGCTGACATAGAGTTGCGGGTTCCACGCCCGAAGGAACCATCAATCGCGGCATTGTAAAACCCTGCCCATTGCAGCGCGATCTGGAGGTTCTTTTTCTCATCACGGCTCAGTGCGTTCTCGCTCGCTCGGGCTTCGCGCGGGGTTTCATCCGGCTCCACTGGTTCGGGCTCAGGAGCCGGTGCCGGTGCGGCTGGCACTTGAGCGACGGTCGTATCTTCTTGCTCGGTGGTCAGTGCCGGTGCGAGCGGTGTAACATTCAGCAGGTTCGCACCCACGGGCCAGAATTGCTGACGAAAAGAAGCGGAAAATGCAATGAAGCTATCGCGTGGAATTCGTCCTTCGCGTCGATACTCTCGCAGCACAGTATCTGCATCGTCTGCGGAGTAGGGGCCGAGCGCGATAGCATACCAACCACCCCCAAGCGAAAAGCCGTTCACATCAGGCAATGTCCCCGCATAATCGCGCGCACGTGTTTCGGCCGCGTTCAAACTAGGTTGCGCTTCAATCTGAACCCAAGCGGCATCTTGTGCGTATGCTGGGCGCAAGGCCGCAAACAAGATCATAATAAATGTCAGGAAAATGCGCTTCATGAAAGAGACCTCGCCATCGAACTGCTGGATGTGTTTAGACATTATCTGGTGGTATGGCTCTGCGTTAAGAGCAGATTGAGAGAGGTTTTCGGCAATTTTTGGGCAATAGTCCACCGGATTTGGCAACAAAATTGTGAATTGGGCAATTGAGTGCTGAGGGATAGTGGCGCGGCTTGTTTGATTGACCCTCGCGGATGCAACGGCTAATCAGACGCGTCAGCGCGTAAGGCGCGCGAATTATCAGGTGGCGAGCGTCATGAAGTTGGAAAAACCTAAGTCATTTCAAGAGATTATCTTGCAGTTACAAGCTTATTGGGCGGCGCAAGGCTGCGCTGTGATGCAGCCCTATGATATGGAAGTCGGCGCTGGGACGTTTCACCCTGCGACAACTTTGCGCTCGCTTGGTTCCAAACCTTGGGCAGCCGCCTATGTGCAGCCGTCACGCCGCCCGACAGACGGACGCTACGGCGAGAATCCCAATCGCCTTCAACACTATTATCAATATCAAGTTGTTATCAAACCAAGCCCACCAAATCTTCAGGCGCTCTACCTAGGGTCATTGGAGGCGATTGGTGTGGATATGGAGATGCACGACATCCGTTTCGTCGAAGATGACTGGGAAAGCCCGACGCTTGGCGCGTGGGGGCTTGGCTGGGAAGTCTGGTGTGATGGTATGGAAGTCAGCCAGTTTACCTATTTCCAACAGGTCGGCGGCCATGACTGCGCCCCTGTCGCGGGTGAGCTGACGTATGGATTAGAGCGTTTGGCGATGTATATTCTGGACTGCGATCATGTGATGGACATGCCCTATAATGATCCACAATCGCCTATTCCACTCAGCTACGGTGATGTGTTCAAGCAGACCGAAGAAGAATACGCGCGGTGGAACTTTGATGTCGCCAATACCGAAGTCTTGTTGCGCCATTTTGAGGAAGCAGAAGCCGAATGCGCCAATATTCTGGCGCAAGAGCACGATGATCCAAAGACTGGCAAGCGTATCATCATGGCGCATCCTGCCTATGATCAATGCATCAAGGCGAGCCATATCTTTAACCTTCTCGACGCGCGCGGTGTGATTTCTGTGACGGAACGCCAAGCCTATATCGGACGCGTGCGCACGCTGGCCAAAGCCTGTGCGGATGCCTTTGTACAGACAAATGCGGGCGGATACGTTCAATGAGGATGGGTCAATTTTTAGCGGGGTTAACCGTGTTTGCAGCAATCATAGCCGGCGGTGCAATGTATTATTTGCAGGTCTACGCGTTTTACGAGGAAGTGTCCGCGAGCGGTGAAAATGATGTGCAACTTGTCAGCCTTGTCTCTGGAGAGCCGGAACCGATCCTGTTTGATCAGTTCGAAGCGATTGACGCATATACGTCGCCCATCCGTTACCGCGCGTGTTTTACGACGCAGATGAGCCACTCTTTGCTGAGTGAAACCTACGTTGCGTTCGAAAACGCTGAGCCACGTAATGCGCCAGGCTGGTTTGAGTGCTTTGACGCTGAAGCAATTGGGGCTGAGTTAGAGGCAGGGACGGCCCTCACATTCTTGGCGCAAAAGAACATCGCTTA
>JAHEGL010000283.1:544-3040 GCA_024645145.1 Planktotalea sp. | reverse complement strand
ACCAGCTTGGCATTGGCGGGAACCCTGCATCACTTGCGCTGCCTTCACCGTAGTCAATCACCTTGCTCCAACGCCCTACGCGCATCCATTCTACGATGCTGTCTGGCTGATCCTGACACAAGTCCGTGCCAATCCCAAGATGCTCTGCGCCATAGTGCGACGCGGCCTCTGCCACCATTTCGCAAAAGCTTTGCAACGTACAAGCGGACCCGTCCTTTAGATGGTGCGGGTACACAGAAAAACCGAGCATACCGCCGCGCGCCGTAAGTGCTTTGAGCACTTCGTCGGATTTATTGCGCAGCGCAGGATGCCACCAATGAGGATTGGCATGAGTAATCGCGATCGGGCGACTGGAATGATCAATCGCGTCCAAGGTCGAGCGATCAGCAGAATGGGACATATCCACCACCAGCCCAACACGGTTCATCTCTTGCACGACCTGTTTGCCCATGCGGGTCAAACCTGTGTCATCGTCCTCGTAACAGCCCGTCGCGAGCAAGGATTGGTTGTTATAGGTCAGCTGCATAAAGCGCACACCAAGTTGGTGGCAGATTTCGACAAGACCGATATCATCCTCGATCGGGCTTGGGTTCTGGAAACCGAAAAAGATCGCAGTGCGGCCTGTTTCTTGAGCCAAGCGCACGTCAGCAGCGCTTGTGCCTTTGAAAATCAGTTCAGGAAAGCGTTCAAACCAGCGATTGAACGCCTCTAAGTTCAGCACCATTTCACGGAAACTCTCGTGATATGCGATTGTGACATGAACAGCGTCCACCCCCCCTTCGCGCATTTGGCGGAAGATGGTTTCAGACCAGTTGGCGTATTGAAGATTGTCGATCAAAGGTGTTTTCATAGGGAGATGGTTATCGCAAAAATGATCTTCGACAAGACTAAAAAACGACGTGTTTTGGCGGATTTCATATTTTCGAGTAAAACCGCGCGTCGCTCTTAAAGCCGTTTTCCTTTGAAAAAGCGCACAAGCAGTTCAGCGGCTTCATCTGCAGCGATGCCATCATAGATGTCAGGCGCATGATGGCTCTGCGGATGCTCAAACACACGCGCCCCGACTGTTACGCCGCCGGACTTCGGATCACCGGCTCCGTAATAAAGCCGTGCGATGCGCGCATGGGCAATTGCACCCGCACACATCGCGCAAGGCTCTAACGTGACGTAGAGATCGCATCCGCTTAAACGGTCTTGCCCCAAAGCGGCACAGGCGTCCCTAATCGCCACGATCTCCGCATGCGCCGTCGGATCACACCCTTTGCGCGTTGCATTGCGCCCGCGCCCGATAATCTTGCCGTCACGCACAACAACTGCACCGACAGGGACCTCGCCTGCGGCTTCAGATGCGCGTGCTTCTGCTAAAGCCGCCTCCATAAAGGATGTGAATTGCATCAAACGTGCTGGTCTCTCTTTCGCTATGCTCTGCAATACCCTAAAGCACCCGTATGGATACAGAAACACCCAAAGGCGATCGCATCGCAAAGGTCTTGGCGCGTGCCGGCGTTGCCTCACGTCGCGAAGCAGAACGCATGATCGAAGCTGGCCGTATCACGGTTGACGGCAAAATCATCGACAGCCCAGCGCTGAACGTTTTGCCAAACGCGCGCATTTCCGTTGATGGCAAGCCAATGGCTGCACCAGAACCACCCCGCGTGTGGATGTATCACAAGCCGACAGGGCTGGTGACGACGGATAGCGATGAAAAGGGCCGTAAGACGATCTTTGATGATCTGCCTGAAGGAATGCCGCGGGTGATGAGCGTTGGCCGTCTCGATCTAAACTCTGAAGGGCTTTTGTTACTGACCAACGATGGTGGCTTAAAGCGCAAGCTTGAGCTGCCCTCAACAGGATGGCTGCGCAAATACCGCGTGCGCGTAAACGGCCGCCCTACCGAAGAAACGTTCGAACCTTTGCGCAAAGGTCTTAACCTGCAAGGTGAGCACTTCCAGCCGATGCTGGTCAGCATTGATCGCCAACAAGGCGCAAATGCGTGGCTGACCGTTGGTATCCGCGAAGGCAAAAACCGCGAAATTCGCCGTGCCATGGAAGCAATTGATCTCAACGTGAACCGCTTGATCCGCGTCAGCTATGGTCCTTTCCAATTAGGCAATCTCAAGACGTCTGCCGTCGAGGAACTGCGCCGCAAGACCCTCAAAGACCAACTTGGTCTTAGCGATGAAGACCTCGAAGCACCGGGTGCCAAGCCAAAACCCAACCAACGCGGCAAACAAAACGTCACGCGCGGCAAGCGCCCGCCTCTCCCTAAAGGCCCCTTGCGCGGACGCGATCGCTTTTCGGACAGCGATCCAATGGCGCGCCCTAAACCAAGCGGCAAACCAAAATCCAAACCAGCAAACAAACCGCGCCCCAAGCGCTAACGCCGACCTTTTCCTCTTTCCATAAATATCCCGGGGAGCGCGAGGGGCTAGCCCCTCGCCCCTGTCACCGCGTTTTGCGCGGGGAAATTCCCCCTTTTCCTATTTTCCGTGCGCT
>JAHEGL010000283.1:0-534 GCA_024645145.1 Planktotalea sp. | reverse complement strand
AAATCCGTGGCTGACCTGCTCACATTAGAAAACCTTGGCAACCTTTTGATGCTCTGCTTTTTGCAAGCGGTGCTCGGGTTCGACAATCTGCTCTACATTTCGATCGAGAGCCAACGCGCGCCTGTCGCACAGCAAAAATCCGTGCGTTACTGGGGCATCATTATTGCCGTTGCGTTGCGTGTCGTTCTACTGTTCGTGATGATCCGCTTGATCGACGCGATGGCCGAGCCGTTCTTTATCATGGACTGGGAAGGTGTGATTACGGGGGGCGTCAACTTCGCAACGCTCGTCTTCATCATCGGTGGTGTCTTCATCATGTACACAGCCGTCAAAGAAATCGGCCACATGCTGACAATTCACGATCTCAACACAGATGTTGAGGGCAAATCAGGAAAATCCGCCGCGAAGGTCATTGCGATGATCGTCACGATGAACCTGATCTTCTCGTTCGACTCTGTGCTGTCCGCGCTCGCAATTACCGATGTCTTCCCGATCCTAGCGACCACGATTATCCTTTCTGGTATCGCAATGCTC
>JAHEGL010000273.1:1953-3048 GCA_024645145.1 Planktotalea sp. | reverse complement strand
CTGGCTCTGGCTCTGGCTCTGGCTCTGGCTCTGGCTCTGGCTCTGGCTCTGGCTCTGGCTCTGGCTCTGGCTCTGGAATAGGTTCCACCTCATTGACCAACACGTCAACACGTCCTTCAACGACGCCACCTTCTCCGTCTTCAACGACGTAGGTGAAGCTGTCAGATCCAGCAAAACCTTCTTCCGGCGTATACACAACACGGCCATCAACAATCTCTGTGCTGTCGCCGCTTGCCTCCCCAACGGATTGCAGGGTGAGCGTGTCACCATCCGCATCAGTATCATTGCCAAGGACATCGATGAGAATGACTTCGCACTGCTATAATTCTGCAATATCATTTTCAACGCTTGGGTCAGTGTTCGGCACGACCATTGGGGGCGTTTCTTCGACTGGCGCTTCATCCCCCATGAGTTCGCCAATGCGTGTATTAATCGCGTCGTAATTGTCCGCCACCAATGGGTTGATCACCTCTGGAACATCAAAACCAGCGGGTGGCGCTTCACCGAACACTTCGCGATAGGTGATCATGCTGGCAAGGAAATAGACCGTCTCTGTTCCATGCGGCGCGCTGTCGACATAGAGTTCATCCAGCGACAAGTCCTGCAAAGGACCGTTCAAGAACAGTTCCGCCATAACGAAGGCAACGGGTATCAGTTGTACGTCTGCCTCTGGAACCGCGGCGTTCAAACCTGCCGTGTAGTCCACGTACCAGTCATGGTACGCGCCGGTGTTGTATTCATGAAAATCTTCAAGCTGGCTGTCCGTGACTGGAAAACCGTACAAGCTTCCTAAATCGCCCCAACCCTCATAGACAAAAAACTGCGCACCAGGCTGATCTGCAAGTGTATCGCGCACAACATCGATTGATGCATCCAAGGGTGACCGGACGTCCCCGGGATAGACAGCATCCGGTGCTAGACCTTGGATGAAGTTGCCGGGGGTCAGAAGCACTGAGTCAAATGAGACTTCGTTAAATTGCGCGATGTCTGTATCCCAGACACCCTCAACACCTTGAAAGCCCCATTCGTTGCTGGGTTCTTCACGATCCGCAAACTGACGTAGAAATCAGTAGTCCCCGTTCGCTGCGTATGTGT
>JAHEGL010000273.1:0-1943 GCA_024645145.1 Planktotalea sp. | reverse complement strand
AAGTTCACAAGGCTATTGCCATAAATAAACTGGTTTACTTCAACTGGCATCCGGTGTGTTCCCCACAAACAGAAAAAATAGTTTTTCTAAAACGTAACGCGTACGGATTAACATTTTAACATCATATATGTCGCCACGCGCCATAGTTTCAACACAATCGTCGGCGGTATTTCGCTAGTGTCGCTTAGGTTTTTTGCTTGTTTTCCATGCATTTGCCCCAAAATTGCCTTATTGTTTAGAGCTTGGGGTATCTCAACGCCACACAAGCTTTTTGAGAAACTTACTGTTTCCTCAACCCAGGCGCGAGCATGGCACTCACAAGCAAGAGAAGCACTGCAATCGCGGTGAAAGATGTGGCCAATCCAAACATCTCTGACAGCCCGCCCATCAAAGGTGGCCCGACAAAGAAGCCAGTGTAGCCAATCACCGAAATACGCGTGATCACCACGGCCCGTTGTTGATTGCTGACCCGTTTGCCCACAGCCGAATACGCCATCGGTGCCATCACGGACACGCCAACGCCAAGAATTGCAAATCCGATGTAAGCAATCGTCAGGCTTTCAGCCCCCGCCGCGATGAAAAGCCCAATGGCAGCAACAACAGCGGCAATCTGCAACACGATCGTTTCACGCACATGCGCCGCGATAAATTGGCCAGACATGCGGCCAACGCCCATGGTCAAGCCAAGGATCGCAGGCCCGAGCGCACCCTGTGCGGCACTACCGCCAAGACCGCGCTCAAGATGCAAAGCAGACCAAGCTTCGGTTGCTTGCTCTGACATGAAAGCGATCAAAATGATCGTTCCGCCAAAAAACACCAACCCCGTGCGCACCTTCAAGGGTAAGCTATTGTCGTCTTCCTCAAAGCCGACAGCTTTGTGAAACATCATTGGGATCAAAAGGAAGACACATAAGTTCATGACCAAGAAAACATAAAAAGGTGCGACCCCCGCCTCGCGAAAGAGGCCGGTACTTAAGGCTGCACCTGCATAGGCGAACGAAAACAAAGCATGATTAAGGTTCATCAAGGATCGTTTTGTATCTGCCTCAATGCCGCTGACACGCGTGTTCATGATGACATCAAGCGCACCAGATCCCGAAGATGCCAGTAACATCGCTAGCGCAAACCAAACGGGCGATGTCGCAAGACCTGGCAACAAAAACGCCAGCGCGACACACAACGCAGCGCCCTGCGTGGCGCGCGCACCCAGCTTGGAAACGATGCGCGGCGCGAGCCACATCGCCGCCAAAGTGCCCAGCGCGGCAAAGAACATCGCAAGCCCGAAAACACCGTCACTTGCATCAATCGCGGCCTTTAAATCAGGCACAAGCCCTGCGAAACTGCCCCAGAACAAACCGATTGTAACAAAGCCAGCGGCCGGAGCGCGCGAAGCACGCAAATCCTGACGTAAATCTTGTAAAAATCCCATGAGTGCGCTTTGCCTGCACCGCCACATCATTGCAAGAAAAATAGGCTTTCCCTACTCACGATTCCCGTCTATACGCGCGGCTTCACGCGAGGTGACAGCCTTGGAGGCACTTCGCTCTTACATTTGGAGAATATAAAATGGCTGGAGAAATTCCTGATTTCCACGCTGAGGTTCGTACGGGGACAGGCAAGGGCGCCGCTCGTCAAGCACGTCGCGCGGGCATGGTCCCTGGTATCGTATTTGGTGGTGACACAGATCCACTACCGATCAACGTTCCATTCAACGTTTTGCTTAAAGCCCTGAAAGCAGGTCGCTTTAAGTCCACATTGCTCAACCTTAAGGTTGAAGGCCACGACGACGTCCGCGTCATCTGCCGCGATGTGCAGCGTCACGTTGTTAAAGACTTGCCAACGCACATCGACTTCATGCGTTTGCGTCGCACAACGAAGATCAACCTCTTCATTCCGGTTGAGTTCATCAACGAAGATGCAGCACCGGGCATCAAGCGCGGCGG
>JAHEGL010000002.1 GCA_024645145.1 Planktotalea sp. | reverse complement strand
CGGGTCACGTACTTCTTCTTGGTAAGCAACCATGTCTTCGAACAGTTTCATCTGTTCAACTTCTTGGAAACCGCCTTGGCCGATTGTCTTGTTCGCCGCTTGTGGTGTGACAAGCAAAAGCGGTGTGTGGTTCCAGTAAGCCGTCTTAACAGCTGTGACGAAGTTGGTGATGCCCGGACCGTTTTGCGCGATCATCATGCTCATCTTGCCAGTCGCACGTGTGTAACCGTCAGCCATCATGCCTGCGGAACCCTCGTGGGCGCAGTCCCAGAACTTGATACCCGCTTTTGGGAAAATGTCAGAGATTGGCATCATTGCAGAGCCAATGATCCCGAACGCGTGTTCGATACCGTGACGTTGTAGAACCTTTACGAATGCTTCTTCGGTAGTCATCTTCATGGATGCGCTCCTCGGTTGAGTTTTGAATTAAAAAAACGGCCCACGAAACGGGGCTTTGTCTTGGGGACTTCATATGGAGCCAGAGAGATTCCAGTTAGCGCCAGTTGCTAATGCAAAATATATCCAGACGTAATATTATTGAGACTCATTGTCTCGATAATTGCTCGATTCCTTCTGCAATGCGACTCACCCCTTCGGGAATAAGGCCTTCAGAAATCGATGAATAGGCAAGGCGGTAGAAGTTTTTGATCCCTGCGCCTGCTGCAAAATAGGGGTGGCCTGTTTCGATCAAGACATTCCGCTCAATCAGAGCATGCTTTAAATCGAACGTTGCCACGTTTTCAGGCGCACGCATCCAAAAGCTCGAGCCGCCATGAACACCACGCCCTGCAATCTCTAGATTATGCTGATTCAAAGCCGTTTCCATCACTTCGCGGCGCTTCTGATATACTTTGGAGATCTTACGAACCAAGGCATCATAGTGCCCGAGGGACAGGAAATAAGCGGTCGTTCTCTGAATGTGACCCGGCGGATGACGCAGCACAGAGGCACGCAGCGCGCGCGCTTCGCGAATGAATTCCTCAGAGCCGACAAGATAGCCGAGCCGCAAACCCGGAAAGATAGATTTTGAGAAACTGCCCACGTATATCACGCGGCCATCCTCATCGAGCGACTTCAATGCAGGCATCGGTGCGCCGAGGAATGACACTTCGAATTCGTAGTCGTCCTCAACAATGATCGCATCAAGATCACGGGCGCGTTCAAGTAATTCTTTGCGCCGTGCATGAGGCATTGTCGCGGAGGTGGGGCATTGATGGCTTGGGGTCGTGAAAATGACGTCGGTTCCGTCCTCAATCAGCTCTGGCTGTATCCCGTCACGATCGACCGGAATAGGCGATAAATGGCACCGCGACTGTGTGAGCACATCGCGCAGCGCGTGATAGCAAGGGTCCTCGATGGCTGCCGTGCGGCGCTGGGTCAAAAGGATTTGCGCGGTCAGCCAAAGCGCGTTTTGAGCACCCACGGTGATCAAGACTTCTTCGGGGCGCGCAACGATACCGCGACGCGGAAGAGTGTGACGCAGGATGAACTCAATGAGCTGTGGATCGTCTTGATCATAATAGTCTGCCGTAAGCGCAGAGAAATCGCGCACACCCAAAGCTTGCAATGCACAAAGGCGCCAATTGGCATGATCAAATAGGGTCTTATCAACTTGGCCGTAGATAAAGGGGTATTTGTATTTCTGCCAATCTACTGGCTTGGTTGGCGCGGAACCACCGGTAAATTTTTGCCCAATCGCGCGCGACCAATCCACCGCCTCCGTCTTCTTCACTTGCGGTGCAAACTTGGGGGGTTCTGGCGCGTTTTCAGACACAAAATAGCCAGACCGCCCGCGACTTGTTAGATAGTCATTCGCGAGCAATTCTGTGTACGCAAGTGTCACCGTTATCCGGCTGATCCCTAAATGCGTGGCAAGCTTGCGTGAGGAGGGTAGCTTCTCGCCTTTCGTGTAACGTCCTGCAAGAATGCCCTGCGCAATCATTTGTTGGATCTGCGCCTGCAAGGTCCCTTGCGAGTCTGGATCGAGGAAAAAGGTGTCTATCGATATGGCCATGTCACACTTTATGCTGGCCCTATCGTGTAATGCAACTGGACTTAGTCGCAAACGAGACAGAATGTCGAATTTTTTTGTATACAATATGAATACAAAAATTGAGTCGTCAAGATATGTCTAAGAAAGACGCCTGCATCGCTGACCTAAAGACCCGCGTCCTCACGCTTAACCTTGCGCCGGGCGCAATGCTGGATGAGGTGTCACTTAGTGAGTCCTACGGTTTGTCGCGCACGCCTTTGCGCGAAGTGTTGCAGCGGTTGTCAGGCGAAGGCTACATCAGTTTGGAAGCCAATAAAGGTGCCTTGGTCTCTGCAATGGATTTTGCGGCAATGCGTCAGTTCTTTCAAACAGCGCCGATCATTTATTGCGCGATCTCGCGCTTGGCGGCTGAGAACGCGACCCCCGTGCAATTGAAAAAGCTAAAGGCGGCGCAATTTGAGTTTAGCAAAGCAAAAGGCGGTCTTGATGCGGGGGCAATGGCACTAGCCAACCATCGCTTTCACGAGATTACGGGGCAAATGTCATCGAACCCCTACCTTTTTCCGGCGATGGGCCGTTTGCTGATTGATCACACGCGTATGTCGCAACGTTTCTATCGCGGCGCGGCACCGCAAGATGGCGTGCGCATCAATCAAGCAGCGCACCAACATGATCTGCTGATTGATGCAATTGAACGGGGTAGCCCGGAAGAAGCTGTTGAAATCACACTCGATCATTGGGCGCTCAGTCGCGACGAAATTGAACGCTACGTCTGGCCTGATCCACTTCCAGACGACACTGCACGACAGGAGACTTAAGATGAAATTTGAAGGCATATACACGCCTTTGGTGACGCCGTTTAACGACGATTGCACCCTTAACAAAGGCGCTTTGGAGCGCACAGTTGAATACTTGATCGACGCAGGTGTGCATGGCCTCATCGTCGCGGGCACGACGGGCGAATACTACGCGATGAGCATGAAAGAGCGCGTCTACATGATGGGCCTGTGCCGCGAATTGATCAATGAACGCTTGCCGATGATCGTCGGCACAGGCGCGATCCGCACGGAAGAAAGCATCGAGTACGCGCAGCAAGCGAAAGCCAATGGCGCGGATGGATTGCTGATCGCGACACCGCCCTATGCCTACCCCAACAGTCGTGAAATCGCGATGCATTGCCTCGCCGTGGACCGTGCGGCTAACTTGCCTGCAATGCTCTATAACTACCCCGGCCGTATGTCTGTGAATATGGATGAAGAGGTGTTGGACCGCCTAGGTCGTTCCCCGAATTTCTGTGCGATCAAGGAAAGCTCTGGCGATATCAACCGCGTCCACATGCTCGCGCGGGACTATCCACATATCCAGATGTCTTGCGGCATGGATGACCAAGCGCTTGAGTTCTTTGCGTGGGGTGCTCGGTCTTGGGTCTGTGCAGGCTCCAACTTCGCCCCGCACGCGCATATCGCGCTATATCAAGCTTGCGCAGTGGAAGGCGATTTCACCAAAGGCCGCGCGATCATGTCGGCGATGCTGCCTTTGATGCGTGTTTTGGAACAGGGCGGTAAATTTGTGCAATGCATCAAACATGGCCTAACATTGCGCGGAATTCCAGCAGGACCACCCCGTCGCCCGATGCTGCCACTGAACAAAGATGACAAACGTGAATTGGATCAAGTGATCCGCACAATGGATGCGGCGCTCGCCGCGATTGAAGGAGAGAGCGCATGAGCGATTTACTGACCCGCGCGGAGTATGCCGCGATTGCCGATGGCATTGATTTTCCGCGCTCGGCCTTTATCGATGGCGGTTTTCGTGCTGGCACTGGTGCGCCTTTGGTGACGTTGAACCCCGCTACAGGGGAAGAGATTTGCAATATCGCAGCGTGTGGCTCGGATGATGTGAATGTCGCGGTTCAAAAGGCGCGCGAGGCGTTTGACGGGGGTGCGTGGAGAACCACACACCCTACGGAGCGTAAGGACATCTTGATCCGTCTCGCCAAGCTGATGACCCGCAACAAGCGCGAGCTTGCGGTGATGGAAAGCCTTGAGAGCGGTAAACCTATCGCTGATTGTGAGAACGTTGATATCCCAGAAGCGATTGCCACGATTAAATGGCATGCAGAGGCGATTGATAAGATCTACGATCAAACGAGCCCCACGGGTGATGATGCGATCTCAATGATCGTGCGCGAACCAATTGGTGTTGTCGCGGCGATCTTGCCGTGGAACTTCCCATTGCTGATGCTTGCGTGGAAGATTGGCCCTGCGCTTGCGGCGGGTTGCTCTGTGATCGTGAAACCTGCTGAGCAAACGTCGCTGACAGCCTTGCGCGTTGCGGAATTGGCGATGGAAGCAGGCGTGCCGCGCGGCGTTCTACAGGTTCTTCCGGGCGGTGGTCCTTCTGTGGGTGAGCCGCTTGGGATGCACATGGATGTGGACATGGTGAGCTTTACGGGCTCCACCGAAACGGGTCGCCGTTTCTTGCGCTATGCGGCGGATAGTAACCTCAAAAAGACAGTGCTTGAGTGTGGCGGGAAGAACCCCGCAGTGGTCTTGGAAGACGCTGAAAACCTCGGTCATGTGGCGGCACACGTGGTTAGTGCTGCGTTCTGGAACATGGGCGAAAACTGCTCTGCCACGTCGCGTTTGATCGTGCATGAAGGGGTTAAGGAAGAGTTTTTGGGCCACATCATTGCGCAAATGCGCGAGTGGAAAACAGGTGATCCGCTCGATCCGCAAAACCACCTCGGCGCGTTGATCGATGCGGAGCATTGCAGCAAAGTGGCGAGCTATTTGAAGGGCGAGGCGCTGGTAGGTGGTACGCAGGATGGTCCTTATGTGATGCCGACGATCTATGATCTCAGCAAAGACGATCCGCGCGCGCGGGAGGAGATTTTTGGCCCTATCCTAAGCGTGCTGACCGTGGCGAGTGACGAGGAAGCGATCGCTTTGGCGAACGAGACAGACTACGGCTTGGCCGCGTCCGTGTTCACAGCAAATACACGCCGTGCGTTGCGTGCCGCGCGTGCGATCCGCGCTGGCACTGTGACGGTGAATTGCTACGGAGAGGGCGATATCGCGACGCCGTTTGGTGGCTACAAGCAGTCCGGTTTTGGCGGGCGCGACAACGGTATTCATGCCCATGATCAATACACTGAACTCAAAACAATATGGGTTGATCTGAGCGACCCAAATGATGCGGATAGCTTGACATGAGCCGCATAGGGTTCATCGGCACTGGCCATATCGCAGCGCCTATGGTGCGGTTTCTCGCGTCCAAAGGACACGAGGTGTTTGTGTCCGAGCGAGGCGCAGACGTCGCTGCTGAGCTTGCTGCGTCGGTAGGGGCGACAGTGCTGCCCAACCAATCAGTTGTAGATCGTTCTGATATCGTTTTCCTTTGCTTGCGTCCTGCCGTTTGGCAAGAAATTGCAGCACCTTTGACCTTTCGCGCTGGGCACCAAGTTATTTCTGTCATGGCAGATGTTTCTGTCGCGTCTTTGTTAGAAGTGATTGCACCTGCCACGGATATTTCTGTGACCATCCCGATCGGGTTTCTTGAACGCGGTGGCTGTCCTTTGCCCGCTTTTCCAAAAGCAGAGCCGCTTGCCAGTCTATTCAGCCCAGAAAACCCTGTAATTGAACTCAGCGATGAAAGCCAAATCGCGGACCATTTCGCAGCCTCAGCGCTGCTTTCCGGTGCTTTGACAATCATGAAGGACGGTGGGGATTGGTTGGGTCAGCAGACGGGCAACTCTGTGGGGGCAGACACCTACGTTGCCTCACTTGTTGCGGGTTTCATGCGTGATGTGCCGAAAGACGGGCAAGGGCGTATCTTGGAAGCACGTTCTGCGCTCGCCTCGCCCAACACGCTTAACCGCGCGGTTGTTGAT
Organism: Planktotalea sp.; assembly: GCA_024645145.1. Lineage (GTDB taxonomy): Bacteria > Pseudomonadota > Alphaproteobacteria > Rhodobacterales > Rhodobacteraceae > Planktotalea. The sequence continues at coordinate 9,158 of JAHEGL010000002.1, read as the reverse complement.
GCAATGGAGGCTGCGGATACGCGCACGACGATCCGAGCAGTACTGCAGAATTTGAGCGATAAAATGAAAGGCGTGACATGAGTAATGATGCAGTAGGAAGCACACGCCGTGGTCGTGGTGCGCGTCGTGCCATTCGCCAAACTCGCAATGTTGAAATGTTGCCAGCACTGAAGCGTGGCATTCCACTGACCGAACCGATGAGCGCTGAACAGATTGCGCAGATCGATGAGGCCTCCATGGCTATTCTTGAAGACGTCGGTGTCGTCTTTCGCGATGAAATTGCGCTTGAGGATTGGCGTCGTGTTGATGCGGATGTGCGCGGCGAAACGGTGCATCTGGATCGCGCTCTGGTGCGCGAATTGATCGCAAGCATTCCTGAAACCTTCACCTATCACGCGCGCAACCCAGCGCATAATCTGCCGTTTGGTAAAGACCATTCGATCTTTATTCCCATGACAGGCGCGCCGTTTTTGCGCGATCTGGATGATGTACGCCGTAATCCGACGCTGGATGATCTGGCGAACTTTCACAAGTTGAGCCACATGCTGCCGGCGATGCACTCTTCCGCGCATCATATCGTAGAGCCGTATGATCATCCGATTTCACAGCGCCATCTGCGGATTACGTATTCGTCCATGAAGCACTCAGATAAAACTTTCATGGGGATGACGACCAGCCCAAAAAACGCTGAAGATGTGCTGGATATGGCTGCAATCTTGTTTGGCGAAGAATTCATCGACACGCATCCTGTTGTGACCGGCAATTGTAACGGCAATTCCCCACTTGTTTGGGATGAAACAATGCTTGGAGCGTTAAGGGCCTTCTCGCGGCGCAATCAGCCTGTGTTGTGCTCACCCTTCGTGCTGGGGGGCGCAAACACGCCGGCCTCTGTTGCGCCAACTGTGGCTCAACTTAACGCAGAAGCGCTGAGTGCTCTGGCCTACACCCAAGTGATCCGCAAAGGTGCGCCCGCGATTTATGGGCACTATCTCAGCACGGTATCAATGAAGTCCGGTGCGCCCATGGCGGGTACGCCTGAGATTAGCCTGATGAACATGATGATCGGGCAAATGGCACGTTTCTACGGTGTGCCGTGGCGGACCTCGAATACGTTGGGCGGCGCGAAGACTTTCGATGCTCAAGCGGGCTACGAGAGTGCCACGACCTTGATGGCTGTGATGATGTCAGGCGCGAATTACATTTGGCATTCGGCAGGTTGGAACGAGGCTGGTATGCATTGTTCTATGTCCAAATTCGTTGTCGATGCGGAGCAATGCGCGATGGCTTACCGGATGACTCGGGGCGTGAACTGGGATGATTTTGACGAAGGGTTGGCGGCGGTCCGAGACATCGGTCCTGGAGGTCATTATCTTGGGCATCCGCATACTCTGGAGAATTTCCAACGCGCATTTTTCATGCCGGAGCTTTTTGACAATAACTCAATCGAGCAGTGGCAGGCTGAAGGTGGGGTTGAGATCAATGAACGTGCAATGAACCAAGCGCGCACGATGCTAGGGGAGTATGAGGAGCCCAAGTTGGACGCGGGCGTGAACGAAGCGCTCTTGGATTACATCGCGCGACGGGAACGCGAAATTCCTGCGGCAGATGCGCTTAATCAGCAGTATTAGCGAGTTTTGCAATCCGGCCCTCTGGGAGGAGTTTATTCGGAAAAATGAAGATGCGGTTTGAAGGAATAAAAGCGCTTGTCACGGGCGCATCTGGCGGGATTGGTGGTTCAATCGTGGAGGTGCTGTGCACATGGCATGCGCATGTTGCTACAGCTGATCGTGCTGGACGCGATTGTGAAGGTGATCTGATGGATGGTTTGCCTAAAAAGGTTGCGAAAAAACTCGGCGGTTTGGATGTTCTTCTAAGTAACACTGGCATCATCACGCGCGGCAAAATCAACGAAGCACGTGATGATAATTTTGCTCGGTCGATGGCTGTGAATGTGAAAGTACCGTCTCGTTTGTGTCGTGCAGACCCTGGAACGGACCTTCCGCTACGTAGAACTGTTGCACCGATTGACGTTACGAAGCCTATTTGCTGTCTGGCTTCTGGTCTGGCGAGTTTGTCACAGGTCAAGTTTGCACGATTGATGGTGGCCGTATGGCTCAGCTGAATTTGCCATGAAGGTCACAGGCTTTCCCTCTAACCCCGGTCCTGCGGCATGGAATGCGATTTTGCCGACGCGCGCTAGTTTTGGCGCATTGGAGGCAGACGAAACGAGCGATTGGTTGGTGATTGGTGCCGGTTTTGCAGGTCTTGCGGCGGCGCGTCGGTTAAGCCAGCTTTGCCCAAGTGACAAAATTACTGTGCTTGATGCGCTGCGCGTCGGTGAGGGGCCAGCGGGTCGCAACACCGGGTTTATGATTGATCTACCGCATGACCTTGCCTCTTCCGATTACGGGGGGGATGTGAGTGCAGATAAATCCACTATTGCGCGCAATCGTGCAGCGATCGCGTTTGCGCAAGACATGGTGGATGCGCTGGGCGTGCCACGTGATGCATTTCAAAAAGTTGGCAAAATCAATGGCGCGGCGAGCGCCAAGGGCATGCAGCATAACGCAGAATACGCAGCGCATTTGACGCAGTTAGGTGAACCGAGCGAAGCACTTGATGCGCGCCAGATGCAGAACATAACGGGCAGCACATATTATCATGGAGGGCTGTTCACACCAGGCACTGTGATGCTGCAACCTGCGCTTTTTGTACGCTCGATAGCCCAAAAACTGCGTTCAAACCGCTTAAAGATTTATGAGCAAAGCAAAGTCGTTGGTCTAGAGCGACACAATGGGCTTTGGCACGCGCGATGTGAAAAAGGTGTGGTTAAAGCGCCCAAGGTGATCCTTGCTGTGAATGGCCATGCGCAGAGCTTTGGGCATTTCAAACGTCGGCTTGTTCATGTTTATACCTATGGCTCTATGAGCAGAGCTTTCCCGGCAGAGCGCCTAACGGGCAAGGAGAATTGGGGTCTTACTCCTGCTGATCCGTTGGGTAGCACAGCGCGTCGGATCTCTGATGCGCGTGGATCTCGTTTGATCGTGCGCAACCGTTTTACCTATGAACCTAATATGACGGTAAATCCCGCGAAACTCGAGCGTGTTTGGCAGACACATGACGCAAGTTTCAAAGCACGTTTCCCGGAGCTTGATGAACTAGAGATGGAACATCGTTGGGGTGGGCATTTGTGTTTGTCGTTGAACAATGTGCCAGCATTTGGCGAAGTTGATGAAAGCTTGTTTAGTGCTTGTTGTCAGAATGGTCTGGGGACGGTGCAAGGCACGCTTGGTGGGATGATGGCGGCCGAACTGGCAACGGGTCATGGCTCGGATATGCTTGTGCAAATGCAAACGCTTGATGCGCCTAAGCGTCTGCCGCCTGAGCCAATTGCCACGTTTGGTGCGCGGGCGCGACTAATTTGGGGTGAAAGGCAAGCTGGGGTCGAGCTATAGACACCGCATTTTGGATATAGAACAAACGTAAACTGGCCCTACTAGACTCGCGTATTTCCATACGAACTACAAGGATCGAACACCTTGCCAGACAGGGATGTTTTAACGCGTTTGAGCGCTGCGGCGCGCATCAACCAAAAAGGTGAATGCAAATGGACGGTACATTCAAAGACAACGACTATTCCAAAGTCGTAGACGCAGATCGTGCGCACGTGTGGCACCATCTTATCCAGCACAAAGGCTTCGAGACCGGCGAGCCTAAAATGATCATCGAAGGCAAAGGCATTCATGTCTGGGACCAGCACGGCAAGAAGCATACCGATGCTGTCTCTGGCGGTGTTTGGACCGTCAACGTTGGCTATGGCCGCGAAAGCATTGCAGATGCTGTGCGCGACCAGCTTGTGAAAATGAACTTTTTTGGTGGCACAACAGGCTCTATTCCGGGTGCTTTGTTCGCGGAAAAGCTAATCACCAAGATGCCGGGCATGTCGCGCGTTTATTATGCGAACTCCGGCTCTGAAGCGAACGAGAAAGGCTTCAAGATCGTCCGTCAAATCGCGCACAAGCGCTATGGTGGCAATAAGCACAAGATCCTTTATCGTGACCGCGACTACCACGGCTCCACATTGGCCACGATGTCCGCAGGCGGCCAAGACGAGCGCAACGCGCAGTATGGTCCGTTTGCGCCCGGTTTCATCCGCGTTCCGCACTGCATGGAATACCGCAAGCATGAGCAGGACGGCGCGCCCGAAGAGAATTACGGCGTTTGGGCCGCAGATCAGATCGAAGAGGTCATCCTGCGCGAAGGAGCGGACACAATCGGTGCGCTGTGCCTTGAGCCTGTCACAGCCGGCGGGGGTGTTATCACGCCGCCCGAAGGATACTGGGAGCGTGTTCAGGAGATCTGCAAAAAGTACGATATCCTTTTGCACATCGACGAAGTCGTCTGTGGCGTTGGCCGCACTGGCGTTTGGTTCGGCTATCAGAACTACGGCATCAAGCCTGACATCGTCACAATGGCGAAGGGTGTCGCGTCCGGATATGCGGCGATCTCCTGCTGTGTGACGACCGAAGAGGTCTTTGACATGTTCAAAGACGACAGCTCTGATCCGATGAACTATTTCCGCGATATTTCTACGTTCGGCGGATGTACTGCGGGTCCAGCAGCGGCGCTTGAGAACATGCGCATCATCGAGGACGAGAACCTCATGGGCAACACGCTCACGATGGGTGAGCGCATGATGAACAACCTTCATGCTTTGGCAGAAAAGCACGCCGTCATTGGTGATGTGCGCGGCAAGGGTTTGTTCATCGGTGCCGAGCTTGTGTCGGATCGTGCGTCCAAAGATGCGATGGACGAGAAAATGGTTGGTGCAGTGGTTGCGGATTGTATGGCGCAAGGCGTGATCATCGGCGCGACGAACCGTTCCATTCCGGGGCGCAACAATACGCTTTGTTTCTCACCTGCTTTGATCGCGACAGCGGACGATATCGACCACATCACTGATGCGGTTGATCAAGCGCTGGGTCGCGTCTTCGGGTCATAGAAATTCTGTGATGCGACAATTACAAAGCGCCGCTGGACGTTTGTCCCGCAGCGCTTTTCTTTTGCGAACTCCAAAACTACGCAATCGATCAAGCTGGGAGCCGACGTAAGCGCATAGTGTCGCGGGCATTTGGCCTCTCATTGACGGATAGCTGTTTGTCGACATACGGTAACGTATGCTGCAAGAAGGCAGGTGCATCCATGTCGAAAATAGTTTCATCCGAATTGCCGAAAGGGGCCTTTCTGAAGGCTTGTGAAGCCCAGCCAAACACCCATACCGATTGCTACAAAACGAGCTTGCCTAAGCAGGTTTCGCTTGAAGGGTTTATCAACGCATTCTTCACCACTTGGCTGTTTTGTATAGAACGTTTGATTCTAAAACTTGTGATGAAAAACCATCGAGCGACTATGATATTGCTGAGTTCGCGAAAAGTATCACAGATATAATAGCCGCATGGGAGACTGAGCAGCGGGATGAAGATCAAATTCTTCTCCGAGTACCCAATACCCCAATCAGGACTTGGCTCATGCGTCGCACAGACGGGGATCAAACCCACCTTTACTTTGGTAGCGCAATTTTGCCTGCTCGCACTAACAAGGATGGCAAACCTGCGATGGGGCGCATTTTTGTTTTGCTGATGGGCTTTCACAGGCTCTATGCGCGCGCACTTTTGTATTTTGCGAAACGTGCACTGCACTAGATTTTGCGCGCTACGATATAACGGGCAGGCGGGCTCACTGGATGATTGCCGCTTTCAACAATCTCAAATCCTGCTGCCTCGATCATGCGATCATACTCTGCAACCGTGAAACTTTGCACAAACGGCGCTTTGCCAAGCAACTGTCCAAGTGGGATCAGTTTTAACAGAAGTTTAATCTTCCAATTCGAATCCGCCAGACAGGGCGTTTTTGTGATAAGCAAGCCGCCGGGCCTTAACGCGGCATGTATCGCGTTTAACGTTGAGGGAATATTTTCTAACAGGTGCAACAAGTTGAAAGCCATGACAGCATCCAAACCGTCATGTTCATGTATCCCGTCTAATGCAGGGTGCGCTTCAAAACTCAAATTGGGCAAGCTGGTTTCCGCAACCTTGCTGCGTGCAATCTTGATCATCTCGCCGGAAATATCGGTGCCGTGATATGTACCAACACTCTCTGCAAGCAAAAGCGCGGTTGAACCTGTGCCGCACCCGATCTCTAGAACTGTGTCGCTGTCGCGCAAATAGCTGCGCGTGCGCTCTAATGTGTAGGTGTAGGATGCCATGTCCTTAATTGGATCATTTGCGTATTTCGCAGCGGCCTTGTCCCAGAAAGTGGCCGAATGGATCATTGGTATCTCCTTTCATATACCATAATCCATGCATGCTTAATCAAGGAATTGCCAAATTTTGTCTCTGATATGCGTTAATGCATGAATTGGCAGGCCGTCTCTTTCGATTGGAACCAAGCACGCGCGTTTCTGGCGGTGATTGAGAGCGGCTCGCTCTCTGCGGCGGCGCGCGATTTGCATCAAACGCAACCCACTATTGGTCGTCAGATCACAGCCCTTGAAACAGAGCTGGGTGTGACCCTGTTTGAACGCGCGGGCCGCAGCTTGAAAGTTACGCAAACCGGGCTCGATCTGGCCGAACATGTGCGCGGCATGGCGTCTGCTGCGACGCGCATATCGATGGTGGCGTCTGGTCAATCCCAAGCGATCGAGGGCCTTGTGCGCATTTCCGCTTCAGATCTCTTCTCGGCTTTTTTGCTACCTTCGATCATTCAAAAACTACGCGCTATCGCACCTAAGATCGAAATCGATATCGTCGCCGTTAACACAATCAGTAATCTGCTTGAGCGCGAAGCAGATATCGCAGTGCGCAATGTGCGTCCCGAACAGCCCGATCTCATCGCACGCCTCGTTGACGATTCCAAAGGGCGTTACTACGCCGCCAAGTCTTACCTAGACAAGCGCGGACGTCCAAAATCACCGGATGATCTTGTATTGCATGACATGATCAACTTTGGCGATGCAGAGCAAATGCTGATGTATTTCGCGCAGTTCGGCATCACGCTGACGAGGGACAATTTCAAAGTTGGCTCCTCGAACGGGCTTGTGGCGTGGGAACTGGTCAAGCAAGGCTTTGGAATTGCGCCGATGTCTGTGGATGTTGCTGCCGCCTCTCCAGAGGTTGAGCTCGTGCTCCCTAATGAAGCACCGATGACGTTTCCAACATGGCTTGTCACGCACCGCGAACTACACATTTCCAAGCGTATCCGTTTGGTCTATGATCTGTTGGCGGAAGAGTTGCCCAAACACATGGCTTGACGTCTTGGCAACAACGTCGCAGCTTGCCCCATGTTCAACGCCCCGATTTATCACATCGACCCGAGTGCATTTTGGATAGATCCCTATCCTGATCTCGCGAAAATGCGGGCTAACACACCTATCGCTTATGTGCCTGAGCTTGATGCAACACTACTCACGCTGCGCAATGATATTTTTCGCGAAGAAAAGAACATTGCTGTTTTTAGCTCTGAGCAGCCCGGTGGCTTGATGACGACCCTTATGGGCGAAAACATGATGCGCAAAGATGGCGCGGCCCATATGGCAGAGCGTAAAGCGATCTTTCCGACCGTGTCACCGCGCACTGTACGAGATGTTTGGAAAAGCCAGTTCGAAAGTGCGACTCGTGCTATTCTGGACCGCTTGCCAAGTGATCAAGTTGACCTTGTAAGCGATTTTGCGATGCCGGTGTCTGCTGAGGCGCTTAAGGCGATCACTGGTCTGACCAATATGCATTTCGCTGAAATGGACCGTGTCAGCCAAGGGATGATCGATGGTTGTGCCAACTACGGTGGCGATCCAAAGGTCAAAGCAAATTGCCATGATTGCACAGCTTCGATTGATGCGCATATTGATGAACAGATCCCGATATTGAAACACGAGCCTGATCTATCCCTTCTGTCCGTCGCGATGAAGTCGGGTATGCCGGAAGGGCAGGTCCGAGCGAATGTAAAACTCGCGATTTCAGGGGGGCAGAACGAACCGCGCGATGCGATTGCGGGAACCATTGCCGCTTTGCTGGAGCATCCTTTACAACTGGAAAAGGCGTTGCGTGGAGAGGTAACGTGGCTCCAAGTTTTCGAAGAGTACGCACGTTGGATGTCGCCGATCGGTATGACACCGCGCCGAATTGCACAGCGCTACACTTTGGAAGATATTACTTTTGAACCGGAAGATCGTGCATTTCTAATGTTTGGTTCGGGTAATCGTGACGAGTTGATCTTTGATCATTCGGATGCATTTGACGTCACTCGCGACACCACCAAAGCGGTTTCTTTTGGTGCAGGTCCGCATTTTTGTGCGGGCGCTTGGGCATCGCGCTGCATGATTGCAGAAGTTGCGCTGCCGATGTTTTTTGAACGCTTCACAAACGCGACCCTTACAGAGCCTGTTGCCTATCGCGGGTGGGCGTTTCGTGGCCCTCTCAGTGTCCAAGCGAGCGGTTTGGTACAATAAAACTGTTCTCCCTATCGAAAAACTGAAGTAGCGATAGGACATGACCTATGACCTTGTTCTCGCACTCACCGTTTTTGCATTCGTGTCATCGATAACGCCGGGGCCGAACAATTTGATGCTCATGGCATCTGGTGCGAACTTTGGCTTTCGCCGTACAATTCCGCATATGCTGGGCGTTGGCATTGGCTTTAAGTTGATGATTGTCTTGGTTGGTGTGGGACTTGTTCAAGTCTTCGATATTTACCCGATCTCACATCAAATCCTGAAAGTGGTAAGCGTGCTGTATCTTCTCTGGCTTGCTTGGAAGATTGCAAATGCAGCTCCGCCCAAAGGGGACGTCGCAGGTGAAGGCACGCCCATCACGTTTATCCAAGCGGCCCTATTCCAATGGGTAAACCCCAAAGCCTGGACCATGGCGCTGACGGCGATCACTGCCTACACACCGGATCAAACGCTTTACTACGTGAGCCTTGTTGCGCTGGTCTTTGGCATCGTGAACTTGCCCAGCGTTTCTGTGTGGACCGTCTTGGGCGAACAAATGGCGCGTTTCCTGACCAGCGCGGCCCGCTTGCGCGCGTTCAATTGGTCGATGGCGGGCCTTTTGATGCTTTCGCTTTATCCGGTCGTCTTGGGCTGAAGCGGAACGTAGATTTCG